>JAWLEA010000161.1:0-7076 GCA_041686345.1 Polyangia bacterium
TTCTTGAAATAGTAGTGGCTATATCTGCGAAGTTACTTCGCGCATCTGAAACCAGTTTCTTCACCAGGCCAATAACCCCTATTCTGGGATGGGAACTAACTAGTTCCCATCCCAAAAAGGAAGGTCATCGTCTGAACGCGGAATTTTACCTCATCTGCTTTGTCGTAACTGCTTGAAATAGTGTCAACTATGTCGGCGCAGTTACTCCGCGCATCTGAGGCAAACTTCTCATTCAGTCAATAACCCCCATTCTGGGATGGGAACTAACTAAAGAATATCAACTTTGCAGGGGGAGGGCAAAAATATAAACAAGACTGTAGTAGATGCCGATGCCGATAAAAAGGACGCCGGTAATTTTGCGAGCCCATTTTTCCAGGAAAACCACTTTGTTGTATGCTTTTCCAACTTGTTTGGCACCAAGGGCCAGCAGGACGGCAAAGACCAAAACTGGAATTCCGGTGGCAATTCCGTAAACCAGGTATAATACTATTCCTGATTGTTGTTGCAAAGATAAGGGTAACAGCGAGCCGAAGAAAAGAGCGGCTGAAGTGGGGCAAAAGGAAAGGGCAAAAATAATTCCCATAAGGCCGGCACCAAGTAATCCCAATGATTGAAATTTGTTTTTGAAAAAATTAGCAATTCTTCCTTTGCCCAGATTGAAGGAAAGCAGTTCCAACAGAATCATCCCGATAATGATCAGGATTGGACCCAGGAGCATGTTCATATACTTCTGGAGTAGATGGGAAAGGATGGGAACTTTTTGCATTCCTCCAACCAGTAGTAATCCCAGGGCTGTGTAGGCCAGCATTCGTCCCAGAGTATAAATGAGTCCTGAAAGTAAAACCATTGCTGGTTTATCAACTTTGCGACCCACAAAAGAAATTGCGGCAATATTGGTTGCCAGGGGACAGGGACTGATCGAGGTTAGAATGCCCAGCCAGAAAGCTGTTGCAAAGGTAATAAATAGATCTGGCATTGATTATGCTCCGGTTCAGTCAGGTTTATCAATTATTATTTGATTAGTTGTTTGATTTCATCGGAAGTGAGGATTTTCCCCACGGATTTTACCTCTCCGTCCAGTGCCAGAGCAGGAGTCATCATCACTCCGAAAGAGATGATTTCATTGATATCGGTTATTTTTTCAATTTCGTGTTTATCTCCCAATTCTTTGATTGCTGTTCTTGCTGCTTGTTCAAGTTGATTGCATTTGGGGCATCCGGTGCCCAGTATTTGAATTTTCATAATAATTCTCCTTATAGTTCCCAGAATGGGGGTTAAAAAAGGTTACCGAAGATCATTCCGGTGAAAGTAGACATGATAATTACCAGACTTACAAAAACTGCGGTTTTTTTAGTACCAATGATACTGCGAATTACCAACATGTTGGGCAGACTCAGAGCGGGACCTGCCAGCAATAAGGCCAGGGCGGGACCTTTGCCCATGCCGCTGCCGATTAATCCCTGCAAAATTGGAACTTCAGTAAGGGTGGCAAAGTACATGAAAGCACCAGCAAAGGAAGCAACAAAGTTGGAAAGCAGGGAATTATCTCCCACAGCCTGTTCTACCCAGTGAGATGGTATCATTCCTTCGTGACCGACTCTGCCCAACAGAGCTCCGGCAATAAATACACCAAATAAGAGCAAAGGCAGGATCTGCTTGGCAAAACCCCAGGTGGAATCAAACCATTCCTGAGTTTCCCCTTTGGAAGTGCTGGTGAAAACCGAAAGCCCAACTGCCCCGGCGGAAAATGCAATGATCGGGTATTCGGGAAAAATAAAAGCAAGAATCGCAACAGGCACTGCTGTAACAGCAATTTTCCACCAGGCAAAGTTGAACCAGAAAATAAGAATGGCTCCCAGTCCCAGGGAAAAGATAGAGGTAATTATCCATTTTAATTGATAAATTGTTGCCCAGATGCCAGAAGAACCAGCTTTGCCCCAGTTGGCAAAAACTAAAATTCCCACCAGGGCAAAAAAGTAGATTGCATTTTGCCAAAGGGTTCTTCCTTCTTCATCATCGTCATTGTCTGGCATGGCCAATTGAGCTGCTGACTTTTCATCTTCTTCTTTTTTGAAAATGAGATGCATCAGAATGCCGATGACAATGCTGAATATTATTGCCCCAAGTGCCCTTGCTATACCCAGTTCCAATCCTAAAACTCTGGCGGTGAGCATGATGGCCAGAACATTGATGGCCGGTCCCGAATAAAGAAAGGCGGTGGCAGGCCCGAGTCCTGCTCCCATTCGATAAATGCCCGCAAAAAGTGGAAGGACGGTACAGGAACACACTGCTAAAATAGTTCCCGAAACGGATGCAGTTCCGTAAGCCAAAAATTTATTTGCTTTGGCTCCAAGATATTTCATCACTGCAGCCTGACTGATAAAAACAGCGATGGCTCCTGCAATAAAAAAAGCAGGAATCAGGCAGAGGACAACATGTTCCCTGGCATACCATTTTGCCAGGTGAAAGGCTTCGAGGATGGCGTTATCAAAGCGCGCGTTTCCCACCGGCAGATAAAAAAGACCAAGAAAAACTGCAACGATGAGCAGCAGGGGTTTCCATTCAGATTTCCATTTCATGGTAAATTCCTTAAAAGTTCATTGCGTAAAAAGTTTTAATTTCATCTTGGATATAGTTGATGAATTTTTCTTTGTTGTGAGCTAATTTCCAGACTTTTACCAATCTCCTGAATTGTTTTTCCTTACCTTTTTCAACAAAGGACAGGACTACAAAACGGGAAGAAAGATCATAATCGCTCACATAGTGATCATTACCGGGTTTATCCAGATTGATGGTTCGAATTTCAATTTCACCCTTGGCGACTTTTTGGGAAAAATCTTTGTTTACAGCTTCTCTGGTAAATTTTTCCATGTTGCGACAAGTTCGACAGCGTTTGTTTCCGTGGAAATACAAAACCAGCAATTTTTTTCCCTTGATCTTTTTTATCTTGTTTTGCTTTTGAGAAGGTCTGGTTTGTTTGTAGATCAAAGTTCCGATACTCGCCGCTACAAAAATAAGGAGCAGGGAAGTCAGTATATGTTTTTTCTGCATGATTTTCCTCCGAGGTGTCTTTGATTCCAGACTGAAACCGGGTTTTTAATTTTTGTGGTAACAGTTGAAAATTTGAAAGTCGAAATACGTTAGCACATTTGTCTAATTAACCAAGTGTTATGCAACAGTCAAGGGGAGAATTGAATAAAAATGAATTAAATTTCAGATTCAGATAGGAAAAGGAGGGAAATGCTGTTGGGAAAAATTGAAATTAGATGGGAACTAGTTAGTTCAGTTAATCAATTTGCCTTCAGGTTTGTTTTCGTATTTTTCTTTGTATTTGCGCAGGCTTTCCTGAATAACTGCTGATAATTTTTCCATTTGACCCGGAGAAACTATGAGACGGTTGCTGATTTTGATTTTCTTCAATCCCGGACTGTTGAATCCGCAATCAATAGTAAATTCATTCTCACTGAAGTTAATTATGAACATGTTGTAATAATTGCCTTTGGCTGTTTCTTCATCAATGTCCACTGAAAGTTTCATCTGTTTATTGTTGGTAGTTTTCATAATTATCCTTTCCGGGGTTTTTAGCTCCGAAAGTTGGTTTTGGGTTCAGGATTATTGTTTGAGTATGTATTTTTTTACTGCTTTTTCGTGTTCCTGGCGGGTTTTGGAAAAATAGTGTTCTCCACCCGGAGTTTTGGCAACAAAGTAGAGGAATTTGGTTTGTGCAGGTTGCAGAACTGAACGTAAGGCGGCTTTTCCCGGGCTGCAAATAGGACCCGGAGGTAATCCTGCATGAGTATATGTATTATAAGGGTTATCAGGATCGCGCAAATGAATACGGCGGATTCTACCTTTGAATTTACTGCAGGCCCGGCTTTTGTTTGGCGGAACCGTGCATCCATAGATAATAGTAGGATCTGTTTGCAGTAATTTAGGTTTGAACCAGTCGAAGGACAGGCGGTTCAAAAACACTGAAGCAATAAGGGGACGCTCCTTGCTTACTCCGGTTTCTTTTTCGATAAGGCTGGCCATAATAACTATATCGTGGGAATTGAATTTGAAATTTTCCTGCAACCGGCGAAAAGATTGTAGGTATTTGTGTTTGAGGCGGTTCCAGCTTTTCTGATAAGCTTTCACCATGGTTTTAATGACCTTTTCTGTGGTTACTCCCTGTCTGAATTTGTAGGTTTCCGGGAAAAGATATCCTTCCAGATTGGGTGCATCTATACCAAGGGATTTTATCAGGCCCGGATCTTTGATTTTCTGAAGGAACTCTTCTTTGTTTACCAGTCCTTTTTTGGCAAGAATCTCCGCGGTTTGGAGCATATGTTTGCCTTCAGGAACAGTAATTTTGATCAGTTTGATAATGGGGCCGGCCAGCAGAGTTTTTAAAACCTGCTTTTTATTCATATTGGATCGTAACTCATAACGTCCGGTTTGAATATTTACATCTCCCTGGACGAACATTGTGTAAAGGCGGAAAAAAACTGGAGTTTTAATGAGTTTCCGTTCTTTGAGCATTACCATTATTTCGTTGAAAGTTGTACCTCGGGGAATTTCAAGTTCAATCTTTCTGTTTTCGCGGGAAGTGGTGGTGTAGGGATAAGAAGTAATTATCCTGTATATTTTATATGAAGCAAAAGCGAGAATAGTTACTCCAACTAAGGTAAAAGCCAGAGCAAATTTCTTTTTTGTTCTTAATTTCATTTTGAAGCATCCAGATAATTTTGCAGGATGATTGCAGCTGCTACTTTGTCAACTAACTTTTTTCTGGTTTTTCTTCTGACATTGGATGCAATCAGACTGTAATTAGCTGATGAGGTGGAAAAGCGTTCATCCCAAGTTAAAACTTTGCCGGTAAAAACCTTTTGCAGTTTTTTTGTCAGTCTCATGACAGTTCGGGCACGATTACCCATAGTACCGTCAAGTTCTAGAGGCAGTCCCACTACAATAGTTGTACATTGATGCTGTTTGCATAATTCCACAATAGTCAGGGCATCTTTTTGGATCCCCTGTCTTTTTATGACCTTGAGCGGAGTAGCAATGGTTCCGGATGGATCGGAAGTTGCCAGACCAATTAGTTTGGAGCCGACATCAAGAGCAATAGTTCTCATGGTTTATTTCAGCAATTCATCAAGCTTTTTATTGATTCCGCTTTCAATTTTGCCTTTGAGGGCTGATGCCAGCATACCGAGTTTAATATCAATTTTAATTGAGTTGTCGTCAAAATTAAGAGAACCCTTTTTAATTCCGGTTCCTGAAATACTCATAGTGTTGTCATCAGTCCAACTGGATTTGACTTTATAGTCTTTTTCGATTTGATCTTTGAGGGATTCGATTTTGTTTTTCAGTTCGTCTTTATCGAGATTGTGATTTCTTTTAATATTTACTGAAGCCATGAAATTCTCCTTTGGATATACACTATGCTGAGGTGGTTTTGGGCTGTTTAAAATAAAACATAATAATAAAATTATCAGATTAAGGATAAAGAATTTTTTCTTTTTGTAAACATAATATATGATTAAAATATTATTCAGGAACAGAAACAAATTTTCAGAAAAGCTCATTTCTTTTCAAGATGTAAGAAAGAATCCTGGATAATTTGTTGAGTTTTGGTGTTCATCTATGGTAAAAAAATAACCGGTCAAATTTTAATTTTACCGATATCTCCAAAAGGAAAATAAAAATGAAAAATCTTGTAATTATTATCATTTTTCTGTTTTCAGGTTTTTCCTGCAAAGAAACCCAAACCGAGGAAAAACCGGAAGAACAAGCTCAATCCACTGAAAAAAAGAAAGTTGAGTCTGTTGAAAAAGAAAAACCCAAAAAAGAACTGGCCAAGGTGGAATCCTCAATAAAAATTCCTGTTTGTGAAAAATATATTCAATTTGTTTGCAAATGTGCTCGTAAATATCCCGATAAAAAGTTTGTCAATGAAGCTTGTAAGATGGCACGAAAAACCTATCCTTCCTGGAAAGAGATGGCCAAGGAACCTGAGCAACAGCAAGCTATCATGAGATCATGCAAAAAAGCGATCAATGAGCTCAAAGTGTCCGATCAATGTGAGTAATAAGTTTCCCTTAAAAAAAGTTCTTGAGAATTATTACAGATAACTAATATAATAGTTTTTAAAAATATATGATTCAGGTTTTATAAATTCAGAAAATTCTGATTTCCGGTCAAACCTGAGCCTAAAAACCTTCGAGGAAAATAGTATGAGTAAAACTTCAGGTACAATAGCCGTTTCTGTAACAACTTCCCTGATTACCTCTTCAATCATGTTTCTGGTTCTGCAATTTTTTGTTGTTCCTAATTTGGGGAAAGAAGAAGAAAAAAAACCGGTTGAGGTTCCGAGTGTAGTTGGGTTGAAACCAGAAAATGCCAAGATGGTGCTTAAACAGAGAGATTTTCTGATGACAGTCAAATCTCATATTCCCCATAAGGAGCACCCTAAAGGTATTATTGCCAAGCAGGAACCTTTGCCCGGTTCCATGCTCAAAAATGGCGAAACAGTTAAAGTATTGATCAGTTCCGGTGTGCCCCAGGTAAAGGTTCCCTCCCTGGTTGGGAAAATGTTTGACGATGTCAAAGGTTCCCTTAAAAGTAAAAAATTTGAAATTACTACTGAACAGCGGTTAGATGAAAATGGCAAGGAAGGGCAGATCCTCAGTCAGAAACCGGCGCCAAACAAAAGAGTTGATTCGGGAACAACCATTCAACTGGTGTTGGCAAAAACTCCGGATACAATCAAGATGCCTGATTTCACCAAAAAAATCCTTAACAAAAAAAAGTGGGAGAAAAAACTCAAAGAACTTGGTCTTAAACTTGGAAAAGTTCGCTATGTTGACAGAGCTGATGTTTCCGACGGCTATATCTATTCTCACAAACCCAAAGCAGAAGAAGAAGTCGAAAAAGG
This sequence comes from Polyangia bacterium, assembly GCA_041686345.1. GTDB lineage: Bacteria > Myxococcota_A > Polyangia > HGW-17 > HGW-17 > JAQICJ01. Next base: position 6,917 of record JAWLEA010000161.1, read on the forward strand.
CACTGAAGTGGAATTTGTGGTTCAGCATTTCTTTGAATAAATATGAACAAAAATTTTATTCTTGTCTGGATAAGACATAATTATTTTTCTCTTATTGCAGGGGGATTATTTTTTGTTTTTGCCCTATTTTTCCTTCTGAAAACGAGTGATTGGGGGGGAG
>JAWLEA010000162.1:0-6968 GCA_041686345.1 Polyangia bacterium
CCATTTTCGGGATGGGAACTATTTATTTCCAAGTGTCAAGCAAGGGGAATCATTGCGACAGTTCTTTACCCTCTGTTCATATTTCATGCTCTCATATATTTTCATTGACAAATCAGTATAGTTTATTATTTCTGAACAATAAGCTCTTGAACAAGGAAAATACATGTATCTATCATTCTTGACACCTTTAAAATCATTTTTTAATACAAATATTCCCCATATTTCCCTTAGTTGGGGGCGTTTTCTGGGTTCAATTGCAGTTTTGGTATTGAGCTATGCCCTCCGTAAATATATTGTAGAAATGGTGCTGAAGGTTTCAGGCAGTTTTGCCAAAAAAACAAAGACGCAAATAGATGATTATCTGCTTGAGGCTGTCAGACCCCCTCTTAAAACCACAGTTTTTTATTTTGGAATATTGATAGCTATCTGGATTCTACCTGTTGAAAAATACCCGACAATTGAAAATATCATTTACATTTTATTTAGAATTGGGGCAATTTTTCTGCTGGGGTGGTTGCTGTTGCGCTCGGTTAAAGTTGTGGGACATCTGGTGGAAGAAGTTTCCGGTAAAACTACGTCTTCACTGGACAACCGCCTGGTTCCTTTTGTGGAACAAATTCTCAAAATATTGATAACAATTATTATGGTGGTTATGTTGATGCAGGAGTTGGGCTATGATCCTTCCGGGCTGCTTGCCGGTCTTGGATTGGGTGGATTGGCTTTTGCTCTGGCTGCTCAAGATACAGTGTCCAATTTTTTCGGTTCTCTGATGATTCTTACCGATAAGCCTTTTCAGGTGGGCGAATGGATTAAAGTGGGTTCCACTGAAGGGGTGGTGGAACAGATCGGTTTTCGTTCAACCAAGATCAGGCAATTTGACAAATCAGTGGTTCAAGTACCCAATGGTAAGATCGCCAGTGATTTTATTCAGAATTTTGATAAAAGAGATGGACGTCGCATTTTTTTCCATGTAGGGATCACTTATCAGTCTTCACCTGATATGATGAGGGGTGCCTTGAATATCATTAATGAGATTATTCAGAACCATGAAGAGGTGAAAAAAGATTATTATATGGTGAATTTTACCGAATTTGGTGATTCATCCCTGAAAATCATGGTATATTGTTTCAGTGTAAAAACAGCCTGGGCTGAGTATCTCAGGATTCAAGAACAGTTAATGTTCAAGATCTGGGAAGAATTCAACCAGCATGGAATTGAATTCGCTTATCCAACCATGACTGTTCATATGGCTCCCGATGCTCCCCAGGGAATCGAAGAAAAAACTCAGTCCATAATCGACCGCTTCGGAGCTGAAGTCCTGCGGGAGAAAAATTATAATAAGTAGTTCCCAACCCAAAAAGGAAGGTCATCGTCTGAACGCGGAATTTCACCTCATCAGCTTTGTCATAACTTCTTGAAATAGTGTCAACTATGTCGGCGAAGTTATTCCGCGCATCTGAGGCAAACTTCTCATTCAGCCAATAACCCCCATTCTTAGATAAATGGTGTCAAAATGAATTTTTCAATAGCCACAGTCGGTTCACCCAAGATTACTTCCCCATTGGCATATTCCAACAATAACAATGACTTTATTCCAAATTTTATTCCCGATGATAATAAAATCCTTCATGATCCAGTTATCACAAAGGATAAGAATGAAAACTCTCAATCATTCGAAATGGCAGGTCCCCGGAAAGTTATTTACTTTGACCCCCTCAAGACAAAAGCGGCCATAGTAACCTGTGGAGGCTTGTGCCCCGGGATTAATACTGTCATCAATGCTTTGGTGACGGAGTTGGTTGAAGGATATGGTGTAACTTCTGTGCTCGGTTTTCAATACGGTTTTGCCGGATTGGTTCCAGAGGAAGGTTACAGTGTTGTGGAACTTTCTCCGCAGTTAACCAGCGAGTGGAGTTTGGAAGCAGGTTCAGCTCTTGGTTCCTCCAGGGGAGCCCAGGATGTAGAAGCAATGGTTGACAGTCTCGAACGGCTCAACATAAATATGCTTTTTACCATTGGTGGAGACGGTACTCATCGGGGTGCCCTCGAAATCTATCACGAAGCCAAAAAGCGCAACTATCGCATCTCCATTGTGGGAGTTCCCAAAACGATTGACAATGACATTAATTATATTTCCAAAACTTTTGGTTATGAAACAGCCGCCTCCAAAGCATCTCAAGCAATAGAGGCTGCCAGAATCGAAGCTGAAGGCGCTCCGAGGGGTGTTGGCCTGGTAAAATTGATGGGACGTCACAGTGGTGCAATTACGGCATATGCTTCTCTGGCCAATGGTAATGTTGATGCTGTTTTAATTCCTGAATCTCCCTTTAAACTCAAAGGTGAAAATGGTTTGTTTGCCTGGATCGATAAACAGCTTCAAGTCAAGGATAGTGCTCTGGTTGTGGTAGCTGAAGGCGCGGGACAGGAATTATTCAAAGATGACAATGAAGAATATGATGCTTCAGGCAATAGAAAATTGCGAGATATTGGCGTTTTTCTGAAAGAAAAGATAACCGGACATTTTCAGGAAGCCGTGGTTCCGGTAAATCTTAAATATATCGATCCAAGTTATATTATCAGAGCCACTACTCCTTCTCCCGGCGATGCAGTTTTTTGCAATCAATTGGGGCAAAATGCTGTTCATGCGGCTATGGCCGGAAAAACCGGGTTGATTATCGGGTTGTGGAAAGAAAGTTTTACCCATATCCCCCTTGAAGCAGCTGTATCCAGAAGAAAAACTGTTGATACAGATGGCAGTTTCTGGGGAAGTGTATTGCAGATGTCCGGTCAACCCCCACGCTTTATTTAGAACTGTTTAGTTCCAAATGCAATCTTTCCCTCTTTGGGGAACTGAACCAAAAGTTGATAAATTCAATTTTTGTGGCATATACTGATAACCCTTAATTCAGACTCAGGAGTTGATTATGCTGAGAAAATATTCATTCTTAATTGTCGGAGTAATTCTGTTGTCTTGTTCGGCTGTGGTCAGTTTTGATGATGAGAGCAACAATTCTCAGACAGAAGACAGTTGTAATTTGGAGACTATTTTCTGGGATAATCACCAGGATCCTTGTGATGAAGGAAGTGTGTGTGTTCCCCACACCATTGAAGCTGGTTCTTTCTTTTGTGACCAGCGAGCAAATGGTGATTACTATAGTACATGTGATAGTGATCAGGATTGTCTCCAAGGTTCTTTTTGCTCTTTAGATCAGATGGGGATCAAAGTCTGCCGACCTTTCTGTCTTGATTATAACCAAGAGAATAACCATCTCACTTGTCCTGACGAAAATACTTTTTGTCATTCCGCGCCCAATTCAGGGTCCTCTTTGGAATATTGTACTGAAACAACACGGTGTGATCCCATTTTTACTCTAGAATCAATTAATAATGAATGTGGCGATTCTTCGGGGGATACCTTTTGTTATCTTATTCAAAATTCTCAGGAAAAGGAAACTGTATGTGCACAGGAGGGTAGCAAGGAAAGTGGTCAGACCTGCAATTATTCAACTGATTGTCTCAAGGGGTATTTTTGTCTCTGGAATCTTGAAAATGAACAGGCTCAAAGTGGAATATGCCTTAAATTATGTAGACCGAGTAAAGTCACTCATAATGGGTGTGATTTATTAAGTGACCATAAATGTGTAAAAATAGAAGAAGCAGAAGATGCCGGTTTTTGTATACACAAATAAGATGATTAAATTGATTGATTCTCTTTTCTAAAAGGATATGTTTGGCCTTTGGGAACTATTTAAGATGCAAGGAGAATTTTTGTCAATATAGTTTGCTCTATTTAATTTTCACTCCAACTTTTCTTTTAAATTTCTCAGTTTTATCAAAATCAAACACCAATTTCCAGGGGGGATAAAAAATCGAATGAAAAAATGACCAATTCCAATCGCCAGGATAGGTGTTAAAAGAATAACTTCTGAAGCGGGGTATATTTTTACGCAGATCAACTATGAGATAGCGCAGCATTTGGTAAACATGGTAATTGTTGAGCAGTCTTCGGATTTGAGATTTGGCGAGTTTACGTCGGGGAATCAGAAAAATATCTCCTTGCAGAGGGATTTTGGAAGAGTAAGTTCTTTTGGTTTTCCGATCCAGATAATAGCGCAATTGAGGGGAGGAATTAGAAGCTCGGTGAATAATTACCAGATCTTTCAAGGTGGTGATGGAGTTGATGAAATCAGCCAGGATTGGAACGTCGAGTCTGCCTTTGAAGGGCAGGGCGGAGCCAGCAGGGGATGAGGAGCGCACTCCGTAACTGATTAATTTGGCCTTGTTGATGATTTGGCTTTGTTGTAAAACCAGGAAAAAGAGCCAGAAGGCTACAAGCAAAACAGGAAATAATCTGGCAATCCGAAAATAATTAAGAAAATTATTCAGTTTATCAGAGGAGAATTTTTGCAGAAGATTGTCAAGTTTTTGAGTTTGTCTGAAAATCAGTTTGGCACAATAAACAGCTCCAACACCGCAAAGTACTGCTGCTGCAGGCAAAATATAATAAAGAAAGAAAACGTGGATCCAGGCTCCTGCTTTAAAAGTGGTAAAGTAGATTAAGGTTGAAACAGTAAAGATGAAAACCAGAGGATCGACGGATTTTTTGCGAATCAGATGAGCTAAAAACCAGATGATTCCAGGAAGCAAAGCTAAAAAGCCGATATAGTCCCTCAAACGCAACCAGGTGCGAGTGGCCAGCATTTTATAGCTTACTTTTATTGAACCCATTCCGGCTCGGTATTTGGCCAGACCCCAGAGACCGTCATGCTCGGAATTGGAATTGAGCCAGTAAAAAGAGAACAGAAGGAGCAGCGTCATGCTGAGGGTTAGCAGCCCAAAAGCATAAAAATTGCGATTTTTACCAATGAGAAGATAGATGCCGGCAACACCGGCAATAATAAAGCCGGGCCAGTCAGTAAAACCTGCCAGAGTAAAGGATAGAATCATGGCAACCAGATCAAATTTTCCCCCGGGTCGGCAGTTGACAGATTTGGTTTTATAACGCTGCAGGAAAAAAATGCCCAGAAGGGAAAAAGCCATCACCAGTGGTTCATAATTTGCCATTTTTCCATATTCGATCTGAAGGGGGAAAAGACTGAAAAAAGCAATTGAGGCCAGAGCGGAAGGCCAACCGTATCTTTTTCTGACCAACTCGAAGATAAGGAAAAAAGAAACCAGAGAAAAGAAAATAGGCACTAGACGGGTGCTGGATTCTTTTTCTCCGAAAAAATAAAAGGAAACACCTACCAGCATATGAACCAGAGGTGGATGGTGCCAATGTACCAGTAATTTATCATCGGGATCTTTTAATCCAGTGTTTTTGACAGGTTTGAATCCGGTTCCCCAAAATCCGTAGCGCAGATAATTCCTGCCTATTGTTGAGCGCAAAGCTCCATTAAATCCCTGATGTCCATTGAGAAATTTTTCAGAAATTCCTTGGATTGAAAAGAAAAGATGGACAAACAGAATAACTAAAAACAGAGAAAACGCAGCTTTATTTTTGCAACAGTATTTACTGAGTGTTTTAGTTGATTTGGAAAAGAAATTCATGGTCAGGGTTTTTGGGTTGCCTTAATATTTCCATCCCAGAATGGGGTTTTGATGTCTGGATTTGCACAGGATAGCACAATTTGGTTATCAGCAAAAGATAATTAGTTCCCAGTTATTCCGCGCATCTCAATCAAATTTCTTCCCCAGCCAAAAACCCCCATTCTGGGATGGAAACTAATTAGTTTCCCGATTTCCACCAGAATATTTTTTCCAGAATTTAATTTGGGGTGAAGCTTTTTCGACAGAAATGAAAAAAATATCAGAAAAAAAGTTTAAGTAAAACAATTACTAACCATTGATTATCATGAGAATATCATAATTATAATTTTAGTAGAATAGAATTTTTGCTCAAACCCAATAAATTGAGTTTATAAAGGTGCCAAACAAAGAATCTCCGGCTGTGGGGATTAGCCTGTTCCTCAACGGCTGTTGCCGAAAAGATAATTGTTCCTGTTTGTTTTCATCAGGGAAACAGAAATATTTGAGACAGGAAATGGAGTTGTAATGAATATGTCTTTGAATAAACTAAAAGATCCTGTCAGCGGCCTGACTCATTTTATCGGATTTTTAATGGCAATTACGGGTTTTTATTTTTTGATCCGACAAGCTAATGAAACTCACAGTACCAGAATTGTTGTTTCTTTTGCAATTTACGGGGCGAGTTTAATACTTTTGTATGGTTCAAGTACTTTGTATCATTGGTTACCTTTTGACAAAGCGGGGGTTCGTAAACTCAGAAAACTGGATCACATAATGATTTTCTTTTTGATTGCCGGTACCTATACCCCCATAAGTTTGATTTCTCTGGGAGGGTTTTGGGGCTGGACAATGTTTGGTCTGGTTTGGGCAATTGCCCTGGTGGGAACTGTCACCAAAATTTTTTATATAAATGCTCCCCGCAAACTTTATGTTTCAATTTATCTGGTCATGGGCTGGATTGTTGTGCTTTTTGCTTATCCGGTAGGCCAAGTTCTTTCTTTCAAGGCACTTATCTTTTTATTTGCAGGGGGAATGGGATATACGGTTGGAGCTATTCTATACTATCTCAAAAAACCCGACCCCTTTCCCGGCATCTTTGGTTTCCATGAAATCTGGCACTTGTTTGTAATGACAGGCAGCTTTTTCCATTGGTGGATGATTTACAACCATATTAGTTAGTTTCCATCCCAAAAAGGAAGGTCATCGCCTGAATGCGGAATTTCACCTCATCTGCTTTGTCGTAACTGCTTGAAATAGTGTCAACTATGTCGGCGCAGTTACTCCGCACATCTGAGGCAAACTTCTCATTCAGTCAAAAACCCCCATTCTGGGATGGAAACTAGTTAGTTCCCATCCCAAAAAGGAAGGTCATCGCCTGAATGCGGAATTTCACCTCATCTGCTTTGTCGTAACTGCTTGAAATAGTGTCAACTATGTCG
>JAWLEA010000027.1:0-29379 GCA_041686345.1 Polyangia bacterium
CTCCAGATAGGATTATGGGAAACAAGAATACAGGTTATATCCTTTTGATTACAAAAATAATTTACTGTTTTCATGCTCAAATTTTTATCAAGAGCTGAGGTGATTTCATCAAGAAGATAAAGCTGTCGTTGCAACAAAATTGAAATAATAATGCCTGTCCTCTGTTTTTCTCCTCCGGAAAGTTCCTGAAAATTCTGATCAAGTAATTTTTTGTTCAATTCAAAATAAGTAAAAAGCTCCAGAATTCTATCCCGTGAAAAATCAAGGTGAGAATTGCTTTTGAGGTTTGAAACATAGTTGATCAGATCTGAGACTTTTTCATTAGCCAAACTTATGCTTTGATCCAGATAAGCAACTCTACTTCTTATCTGCCAAGCCAATTTTGGGGTAATTGGTTTTTTTTCGAATAAAACTCTGCCTTGGCAGGGTTGGATAAAACCGGGAATCAAATTAAGCAGAGAACTTTTCCCAGAGCCTGATTTTCCCCAGATAAGCACTTTTTCATTTTTGGAAATTTTAAAAGAAATATCTTTAAGAATCTGTTTATTTTGATAACAGATGCTTATATTTTCAAATTCAATCATAGGCTTATTTTCCTCAATAAAAAATCCATATCATAAAAAAGATGATTTCCACAGTCATATCCCCTGGGATTGCATTTTTCTGGTTAACGATAAGGATCTGGTTGAAGAAAACTGTTTATTCTTCGCTGACAATCCAGATTTTAAGATTGGCAGTGATTCCTTGGGTTAATTTGATATCAATATTTTGAACCCCAATTTCTTTGATGGGTTTATCAAGCCTGAGTTGTGTTTTTTTGATTTGCAGATTGTTCTTGGCCAGGGCATCCACAATTTCTTTTTTGGTGACTGAACCATAAAGTTTTTTATTTTCCCCAACTTTTTTGAGAATGGTAATGGTAATATCTTCGAGCTTTTCCTTGAGATCCTCTGCAGTTTTAATTTGCTTGGCTCTTTTCAATTCGATAACTCTTTTTTCATGTTCAAGCCTGGCTTTGTTTTTTGAAGTTGCTTTAATGGCGATCCCTTTAGGGATGAGATAATTTCTGCCATAACCTGCTTTTACTTTGACTATTTCGCCGGACTCTCCCAAGTTTGATACTTCTTCGGTAAGGATTACTTCCATGTTAGCCATTTTAATTTCTCCTTTCAGGTAGATGTGATTTTGACCAGCAGTTTACTTGGATTTAGCGGTGAATGGAATAAGAGCAACCATTCTGGCTTTTTTAATTTCCCTGGTCAAAAATCTCTGATGAGTAGAACAGGTACCTGAAATTCTGCTTGGAATTATTTTGCCGCGATCAGTGATAAAATCTTTTAGAACTCTGGGATTTTTGTAGTCCAGAGTAAGATTGTCGTTGGCACAGAATGCACAATATTTTCTTTTTCTATATCTTCTGTTTCTTCTTCCCATTATTTACTCCTTGGTATCTTCTGGTTTTTCTTCAGTCTCGGTTGCATCGCTTTTGGTTTCACTGTCTGATTTTTCTTCAGAATCTTCCTCTGTTTCCTCTTCAGTTACTTCCTTGATTACAACCTCTCCGTCTTCTTCACTTATTTCGAGTTCATCAACATCAGCTTCTTCAATGTTACCATCAAGAGTTTCAATATCAAATTCGGAAGAGCGTGCATCCGGATCTACAGTGTCGTCAATTTTGATGGTCATGTAGCGGATAACTTTTTCAATCATTCTCATCAGTTTTTCAACTTCAGGAATAAGATCGAAAAGTCCAAGAATTCGAAGATAAAGATAAATACCCTCACTGTTTCTTTTGATTTCGTAAGCAAGTTTGCGTTTTCCCCATTTTTCAAATTTGAGGATTTTTCCATTTTTGCGTTCAATCAGATCGTGCATTCTCTGTACTATAATTTTGATGTCAGCTGAAGTACAATCTGGTTTGAGAATCATGATAAATTCATATTCTCGTTCTTTTCCAATTTCGTCTCGATAAGATTTAGTAATCGGCAATGTTTTTCTCCCTTCGGTTTGGCAAGTTTGCACAAGCCCCGTTTTTCCGGATTTCCAACATTGATATCAGAAATAGCTCTGAAAAAAAATCCGGTTTAGTTATTGGTAAAGGCATCAAATTTCATTAGAAACCTGGTTGCTATTATCCCAAGTGTTTGTAAAATTTGACAAACTAAATTATTGGAGCAGGGAGGCCTTTTATTCTCGCCTCTCAAGCGCCTGAAAAATAGTAAATCAATTGAAGCAAATCAAGATCTTTTTTGACTTTTCTTAAAAAAAACTGTAATTAGTTTTACTTGCGATGAATAAAGCAGTTGTTTTGAGTGTTTATTCACCGGGAAAAAAATTATTTCAGTTCTTCGTCAACCAGGTTAAAAGAATAAAATGCCTGTAATAACAATCCCCTGCAAATTTCTAAGCTGCGGTTTTTCTAATCACATAAATATATTTCAAACTGGTTTTCAGTAATTGAGAAAATCAACGATAGAATTTAATTCAAGAGAGAATAAATATGGAAAAAGATTATAATTTTGCAAAAATTGAGAACAAATGGCGCAATAAATGGCAGAAATCTGAAATATTTAAATCCAAAACAGATCAAAAACAAAAAAAATTCTATGTTTTGGAAATGTTTCCTTATCCGTCGGGGAAGCTTCATATGGGCCATGTCCGCAACTATTCCATAGGAGATGTAATAGCTCGTACCCGCAGAGCAATGGGGTTCAATGTGCTTTATCCCATGGGTTGGGATGCTTTTGGTCTTCCTGCCGAAAATGCAGCTATCAACGCCAATGTTCACCCGGCTGAATGGACTTATAAAAACATTGATCAGATGAGAACTCAATTGAAGGCTCTGGGATATTCTTATGATTGGTCCCGAGAGATAGCTACTTGCCATCCCCAATATTTTCGCTGGGAACAGCAGGTATTTCAGGAAATGTATGACAAGGGGCTGGCCTATAGAGACAGCTCTTTTGTAAACTGGTGTGACAGTTGCAATACGGTTCTGGCTAATGAACAGGTGGAAAACGGACAATGCTGGCGTTGTTCATCTGAAGTAAGACAGAAGGAACTGGTTCAATGGTTTTTCAAAATAACAGATTATACAGAAGAATTACTCCAGGATCTTGAACATCTTGAAGGAGGCTGGCCTGATAAAGTCATAACCATGCAGCGTAACTGGATTGGCAAAAGTCATGGTTCCCTGATCAAGTTTAAATTGGAGGAATCTCCTGATGATTGGAATGAGATCGAAGTATTTACCACTCGACCAGATACTCTCTTCGGAGTAACTTTCATGAGTATAGCTCCCGAGCATCCTCTGGCTCTGAAACTTGCTGCAGGGACCAAACAGGAAGAAGAAGTAACAGCCTTTGTTAATAAAGTTCGCAATGAAGACAATATCCTGAGGGCCAGCGATGATTATGAAAAAGAAGGTGTGTTCACCGGAAAATATGTGATCAATCCCGTTAATAATAAAAAAGTTCCTGTTTATATAGGTAATTTTGTTTTGATGGATTATGGAACTGGTGCAGTAATGGCTGTTCCTGCCCATGATCAGAGGGATTTTTATTTTGCAAAGAAATATGATTTACCCATTGAAGTAGTGATTAAAGGGAAAGATACCCCCTTGGAAGGTTCCAAATTGAAGGAGGCTTATGTTGAATCAGGAGTTATGGTTAATTCCGGAAAATTTGACGGTTTGGACAACGAAGAGGGAAAAGAGGCTGTAATTAAACATCTGGTAGAATTGAACAAAGGTGATTACACAGTCAACTACCGTTTGCGTGATTGGGGAATTTCGCGACAACGCTACTGGGGTTCTCCCATACCCATGATCTATTGCGACAAATGTGGAGTAGTCAAAGTGCCTCTTGCAGATCTCCCGGTTAATTTGCCCGATGATGTTAACTGGGAAGATCACAAATCAGGTTCTCCCCTGGCCAGCCATCCCAACTGGAAAAACACTCAGTGTCCCCAATGTGGAGGTCCGGCCCGACGCGACACCGATACCATGGATACCTTTGTGGAATCTTCCTGGTATTTTTTGCGTTATACTTCTCCCCGTTACCGAAAATCCATTTTCAACAAGAGAGATGCTGAATACTGGATGGGAGTGGACCAATACATTGGAGGAGTGGAACATGCAGTCATGCATCTGCTTTATGCCCGATTTTTCACTAAGGTTCTGCGTGATCTGGGTTATATCGATCTTGATGAACCCTTCAAAAGGTTGCTCACCCAGGGAATGGTTACCATGGAAACTTACAAATGCCCTGAACATGGTTGGCTTTTTCCCAATCAGGTTACCGACGACAACAAGTGCGTTAACTGCCAAAATTCCATTGAGATCGGTCGGGTGGAAAAGATGTCCAAATCCAAGAAGAATGTTGTTGATCCTCTTGAATATATTGAAAAATATGGGGCTGATACCATTCGGTTTTTCATGCTTTCCGATTCTCCGCCAGATCGAGATCTGGAATGGAGCGATTCGGGAGTTGAAGGTGCCCATAAATTTATTCGCAAAGTCTGGAGAGTTGTAACTGAAAATCTGGAATTATGCCAAAAATACAAAGTGGCAGTTGAAAATGGAACTGAAGGAAAATCGGAAATTCGCAAAATCGCCCATGCCAGTTTAAAAAAGGTAAGTGAAGATATTGAACGTTTCCATTTCAATACCGCTCTGGCCGAAATCAGGGTGCTTTTCAACAGTCTTGGAGCTTTTGAGGCTGCCGGCGAGTTGGAAGAAAAACACGTTGTCGAAGCAATTCATTTCGGTTTGCAGATGATTGCACCCTTTACACCTCACGTAGCGGAAGAGTTGTGGAAAATGATCGGGAAAAAAGAATTTATTACCAATTATCCCTGGCCGGAATATCAAGAAAAAATATTGAAAGAGGATACTTTTGAACTGGTAGTTCAGATCAATGGCAAGGTCAGGCAGAAAATTGAAGCTCCTGCAGATCTTGACAAAGAAGGAATCAAAGAATTGGTAGTTGATGATGACAAGGTGAAGACTTACATGGAAGGAAAAAATCTGATTAAATTTATTTATGTTCCCGGTCGTTTGGCCAACCTGGTGCTTAAATAGTTCCCGTCCCAGAATGGTCGGTCAAGGATTAGATTTTTTATCCTTGAAATATACAGTATTTTTATAATCATTATTGGTTATTGAGGAGAAATTGAATTATGGCAAAAAAGAAAAAATATAAAAGTTGGCCCTTTCGAGAAGCACAAAAATTAAAAGGCATGCATGGTCCTTTTGAACAGGATGAAACCATCCTGTTTGAAACAGGGTTTGGACCAAGTGGTTTACCTCATATTGGTACTTTTGCCGAAGTTGCTCGCACCAACTGGGTTCGCAATGCTTTTGAACACTTGACCGGCAATCCGACTGAATTAATCGCTTTTTCGGATGATATGGATGGATTGCGTAAAGTTCCCCTTAATCTGCCCAATAAAGAAATGCTCAGGGAAAATCTGGGAAAACCACTTTCTTCTATTCCAGACCCTTTTGAAGAAACAGGCAGTTTTAGCGAATATATGAATAACAAACTCAAGGAATTTCTTGATGCTTTTGGTTTTGATTATACTTTTCGCAGTTCTTCCGAGGCTTATAAACGCGGAGATTTTGATGAAGGCTTGCAGTTGATTCTGGAAAAACATGATGAAATAACAGATTTGATAACAGCTACTTTGAGGGAAGAAAATCGCAGGGACTGGTCTCCTTTCATGCCTGTTTGTCCAAAATGCGGCAAGGTTTATACTACCAGGGTGATTGATCTTTTTCCGGAGGAAGGAAAAATTGAAATGGTCTGTGATCGTTCCTTCGGAGAAATAGAAGGATGTAATCATAGAACAAAAATAGCTGTTACCGGTGGATCCGTAAAGACCGGATGGAAAGTTGACTGGGCTCTGCGTTGGTTTTCCTATGGTATTAAATATGAAATGTATGGGAAGGATCTCATAGAGTCAGCCCGCCTGAGTACAAAAATTTGCAAAATTTTAGGTAAAAGACCTCCGGCAGGTTTGTTTTACGAAATGTTTCTTGATGAAAATGGAGAAAAGATTTCCAAATCTGTGGGCAAAGGACTGACTGTTGATTCCTGGATGAAATATGCACCTGTTGAAAGTCTGCTCTTTTATATTTTCAAAAAACCCCGAAAAGCCAAAAGACTTTATTTTGGGATGATACCTCAGGTTGTGGATAACTATCTCAATAAATTATCCAAATATGATCAATTATCCGAATCAAAGAAATATGATTCTGAGATCTATCACATTTTTGCTGGAAATCCGCCGGCATATAATTCTTCCATTACTTTTGCCACAGTAAACAATCTGCTAAGTGCTGTAGGAGCTGATGATCCCGATCTACTTTTCAATTATCTAAAAAAATATGATGATAATGCCCAGGAAAACGAAGAGATGATCAAGGATCTGATCAATAAAAATTTGGCCTATTATCGTGATTTCATTCTCCCTGCCAAAACATGGGATGACATTTCCGAAGAAATGAGACCTTTGTTTCAGGAGCTTCTAGATAAATTGAATGAAGTTGAACCAGATGTTCCGGTAGACAATATTCAGTCTTTTCCTTTTGATATTGCCAAAAGTCGTTCCCTGAAACCGGCTAAATTTTTCAAGGCTATTTACAGAGTTTTACTGGGCCAGGACAGAGGACCGCGATTTGGTTCTTTTGTCAGATTGGTTGGAGTGGAACAATTGAAGAACATGATAAAAAAGAAATTATGAGTCAAATTTCTCGGTGGACTGATGATTGATTTCAGTTCCAGTTTTTATAAGGAATGAATATATGTTATCTGTTCTGGCTTTTTCATTATCCCTTCTTTCTCTCTTTTTGTTCTGGGCTCCTTTCCCCCTTCCCATTTATGTAAGTTCAATTATTGCCGGGACAGCTGTTGCTGTTGCTCTTTCCCAGAAAAATCCGGGACTTTCCCAAAAAAGACTTTCCCTTTATACCGTGATTATAAGTTCTCTCACCATAATCATGACAATTATTTTCTATTTGATTCTTGTTTTCAATCCCTGATTTTTGTTTGTAATTACAAAGGGAATTATTTGACGTTGTTCCAGGTGACTTTTCCAGCTTCGACATCGATTAGAAACTTTTTATTTTCCAAAGAGTCAATTACTTCAAATTTCCCATGTTTTTTATGGATTTTTTTAAGAAAACCCTTGATTTTTTTAAGATCTTCTTCAGTTCCCAATTCACCTTTCATAATTTTTTCAAATTCTCTTACTTCTACTTTTTCCATACATATCTCCTTTAGAGAAACAGTTGTTTGTTTGAAAAACTCCAATTTGTTCAAGTGGTGACAAAATATTAGTAATTGTATTTTCTATAATTCCAGGCCGCCAGAATTCCGGCTCCGGCTCCCCAGAGGTGACTTTCCCAGGAAATCCGGCTATTTTCTGGTAAAATACCGAAAAAGAAAGTTGAACCAAATAAAAAGAGAATTAACAAGGTAACCACAAAGGGCCAAAATTTTTTCCTGAAAACTCCTCCTGCAATCATATAACCGATAAGACCGAAAATAACTCCGCTAGAACCGATATGATTGCCGTTTCGACCGAAAATCCATACCAGAAGTCCTCCTCCTGCAATAATTATAACAATTGATTTGGCATAGGTCCGGAAATAGAAAAAAGCCATGAAAAAAGCAAGCAACAGTAGCAGAATCGAATTAAAAAATAGATGCCACACGTTGCCATGGAGAAAGGGAGCAGTAAATATTCCTATAAAGCCGATAAAAGTACGGGGAATAATACCGAATGAATTGATATTTGGTAGAATTTGCAGGGAGTCGTTAATCAGATCAACCAACCAGAATAACCACATTACTCCAATAAAGAGAATCAGGTTTGCAAGTGCTCTTATGTTTTTATTCATGCTCATGGGCAGTAATTATAGCAAAAAAACTGAAAGAGATAACGAATAATCTTGATTTTTCGCTGAATACTGAAAGCTTTTCTTAATCAATTTTTTTTTGAAAGGGGAATTGGGTTCCTGGTAAATACCCACTATTCTCATGCTTTTTCAGTTTATTATAAAACTTTATCCAAAATTTTAAAAATACTGTTATAATTATGTTCAAGATTTTAATGAAAATGGAATTTTAAATTAAAAGAATAATATTCCAAATATTTTGGTTTTAAACATTTTAACAACTGTCTTTGGAGTTTTTAATGGAAATAAAAATTGCCATTGTTGACGATCACCCTGTTGTCAGAGAAGGAATAAAAAACATCATCAAGGAACAATCTAGCGAAATAATTGTCAATGGTGAGGCATCAAACGGTAAAGAATTTCTCACACTTTACCAGAGACAAAAAAGTGATGTTTATCTTGTTGATATAAGTATTCCTCATATCAACGGTATCGAAGTTACCCGCAGGATTATTGAAATTAATCCGGATGCCAAAATTTTGATTATGAGTTTCCATGAAGAAAAAAAATATGTTAAGCAATCTTTTCTGGTTGGAGCCAAGGGTTATTTTTTGAAAGAGGATGCTATTCAGAGTCTGGTCAGAGCTATTAAAGATATTTACAAAGGGGGAAAATATATTAGTCCCAAAGTTGCTGGATATGTAATTAATGGTTTTATATCAAGTACTCGCAAAGAGGTGAAAGTAAGCTCTCTTACCACCAGAGAAAGAGAAGTTTTGAAATTGATTGGCGAAGCTCACACCAGCAAATGTATAGCCGACAGATTGGGTATAACAACCAGCACTGTAAATACCCACATTAAAAAAATTAAGGCTAAAACCGGCAAAACCAGCAGGACAGAGCTGGTTCGTTTGGCTATTCAGGAAGATATTACTAAATAGTTCCCAACCCAAAAATGGATGTTATCGTCTGAATACGGAATTTCACCTCATCAGTTTTGTCGTAACTGCTTGAAATAGTGTCAACTATGTCTTCGCAGTTACCCCGTGCATCTGAGGCAAACTTCTCATTCAACCAAAAACCCTATTCAGAATCCAATTTTAAATAAAATGATGATCTTTTCTAATTATCTGAAATAATAAACAAAAATAATATATTGCAAAACAAGGGTTTTTATCACCAGAAGTGGGTAACCATTTTTGAGCCGAGGTTGATAATGTTGAAGATGAAGGATATTAAAGATAATTGTAAAACCCTTAGTTTTGGGGATTTAAATCTTTTTACAGATTCGTTACCTTAATATACAGGTTCTGTTTACTCTAACTCATTTTCTTTTGAGTTGATGCTTGAGTGGTTCTCAGGTATTTTTTACCTCTGAATTTTAATCTTCTGATAAATTTTGATACATTTTATTAACGGTTGTGGGTTAAAATAGAGGGACAGAACCTTTTTTAAATAGTTTTCACAATTCAGGACAGACCGTTCTCATCAATTTTTGCAGTTTGATCGAGGTAAGGGCGCAAAGCAACAGGAATTGAAACAGAGCCGTCTTTATTCTGATAATTTTCCAGGATGGCCAGTAAAGTTCTGCCGACAGCCAGACCTGAACCATTCAAAGTGTGACATAATACAGGTTTCTCGTTATCATTTTCTCTGTGTCTTATCAACGCCCTTCTTGCCTGAAAATCAGTACAATTGGAACAGGAGGATATTTCTCGATAAGTATTTTCCGAAGGAATCCACACTTCCAGATCATAAGTTTTGGTAGCAGCAAATCCCATGTCTTCACTGGAAAGAAGCACAACCTGATAAGGCAGTTCCAATTTTTCCAGGATATTTTCGGCATCTTTTCTGAGTTTGATCAATTGCTTTTCTGAATCTGCGGCTTTGACTATTTTTACCAATTCCACCTTGTAAAATTGATGCTGGCGAATCAAGCCTCTGACATCCCGTCCGTAGGAACCTGCTTCACTGCGGAAACAACTTGTGCAGGCAACATAATTACAGGGCAGTTCGGCTGAATTGAGTATCTTGTTTTTTTGCATATTAACGAGCACTACTTCCGCAGTAGGGATAAGATAATAGGGATCATTTTCATTTTGGGTTTTGAAAGTATCCTCTTCAAGGTGAGGCACCTGACCCGTACCTACCATGGCATCTCTTTTTACCAGAAGAGGAGGAGAAACTTCTGTATATCCACGGCTGGATTGTTCATCCAGCATGAATTGGATTAGAGCTCTCTCCAATTTTGCTCCTGCCCCTTTCAAAATGGAAAAACGAGCACCACTCATCGCAGTAGCAGTTTCAAAATCAAGAATATCCAGATTGGTGCCGATTTCCCAGTGAGGAAGGGGTTTAAATCCAAAATCTTTGATCGTGCCTGTTTTTTGGATTATTTTATTATTATTTTCACCACCAATGGGAATATCCTGATGAGGAAGATTGGGTAGATTGAGTAATAGCAGATCCCGTTTACTCTCGAGCTTTTTCAATTCTCCGGATTTACGGCTGATTTCCATGGAAAGATCTTTCAGTTCTTGGCGAAGTTGAACTGCATCATCTCCTTTGAGTCCTCTCATCCCCTTACCCTTGATTTTTTGTTTATGTTTTTGCCCGTCTATTTTTTGTTTCAGAGTTTTCCATTTTTCTTGTACAGTGATAAATTCCTGGAAAATTTTAAAATATTTCTCACCCCTTTTTTTCATGGCATCGGCAAAAAAATCAGAATTTTTGGAAATTTCTTTTGTATTCAGCATCAGGTTCTCCTGGTAATTGTATGTTGTTGAATTGTTGGATTAATTGCCTGAAAAGCGCCAAATTTTGACAAATATCAGGATGTCAATACTATAAGGTTTATGAAACGATTTCAAATTCTTATTTTTACAATTTTTCTTCTGTCCTCCTGTACTGAAAAGAAACAGAAAAATACCACTTACGCCAAAAAACAATATTTTTTAGGTCATGACTACTTTGTGCGTCATATCAAAGCCTTGAGGGAAGTTGACAGATTGAGATTTGAAAATAATCAACTTGAAAAAAAAATCAGCAACATCTCACTTAAAAATGGACAGAATATGTCAGTAGTCAATATCAGATCCAACAAAAAACTTATAAGGAAAAATTTAAAACAAATCCGAAATAAATCTGAATTGGCCAAGCGTTATCTGGGCACTGCTCTCAAGGAATTGAAGAAGGCTGTTATTGCAAACAATACTCATTATCAGGCTCATTTTGAATTAGGCTTGATCTATCTTAAAAAGGCAACTTCCATTATTGATCGGGCAAAAAGAAAGCAATGTCTCTCGGCTGATGAGATGGAAGAAAAAAAAGGAAATGCCGGAATTTTACTGAATAAATCGAAAAAGCATTTTTTGGTTGCAGCCAAAGATAAAGAGTTGACCAGCAAATCATACAACAACCTTTCAGCTATCGCTCTCCACTTCAATGAATATGATAATGCAATTGAGTATTCCCGTAAAACTTTGAAAGATTTGGTTTATAGTGAGACCTATGTAGCCAATGCCAATATGGGATGGGCCTATTACCATCTCGAAAAATACAGAAAAGCCAAAGCTAAACTAAAAGAAGCCTTGATGGAAGAGAGTAAATATTGTTTGGCCAGATACAGGTTGGCACGGGTTTATTTTGAACAGAACAAATTAAAATTGGCTGCCAGAGAGTTCAAAAAAACCATTGACCAGGGGCCTCCCTGTAGCGGAATTCAGGAAGCATATCTCTATTTTGGTCTTTCTCTGGTTCAACTCAACCAAACCAGTCTTGCCAATTATATCTTCAAAAGGTGTCTTCTGGTGCAAAAAGAAAGTTGTGTTGCCCAAAAATGTCGCCGCAATTTAAAGATCATGGCCTCCGACAATTCCTCTCCTGAAACTGAATAGTTCATAATGTGTTTGAATTTTCTTGTTGATGGATAGCAAAACGGCGACATTTATCCGGTTCAACCCCTGTCAGTTTGGAAAAGATAATTTGAGATGGGGACTTAGTTTCCATCCCAGAAGTGGTATTATTGACTGGTGAAGAAGTTTGCCTCAGATGCACGGAGTAACTGCGAAGATATAGTTGCCACTATATCAATCAGTTACGACAAAGCAGATGAGGTAAAATTCCGTCGCCAGACGATGATATCCATTTTTGAGATGGGAACTAACTAAAAATAAAGAGAGTTCAGGGGATTGATCAGGAGTAAAGAGTTTTGCCTTTTTCATCCCACCAGGACATCCATTCGCGAATTACTTTTTCCATATCACTGCTTTTTAGATCTGGATCATATCCTTTGTCTTCACCGGTGAGCCTGATAAGTTCTTTTTTTGCCTCGACTCGGAGAGAACGGTCTGATTGGCGTAAGGATTCAATTATCCAGCGAATTCGATGTCTGTTTTTATTTACCACCCACCAGGAGTTCCAGCGATCAATTTTGTTGCCGAAATCTCTGAGGGTGAGCAGGCGCAATGATTGCTGAATGCTTTGTTCATTTTCATGATCTTCCTGATGCAATTTATCCAGCAGAACAGGGACACTTTCTCTGTCTCGCAGTTGACCGAGGGCTTCAATGGCACATTTCTGAAAGAAAATATCGTTATTATGAAGGTGTTCTCGAATATTGGAAATAATCTGATCCAATTCTTCGTGTCCACTGTAAGAAAGAAGAACTTTGGCTGCAATACTTCTAATTTTCTGAGAATAATCGAAAAGTTTCTCGGAAATTCTGAACAGAACTTCAGGAAGACGTAATTCATAGAAGCAATAAATGGCATAAAAGCGAGCCTTGAGAGATTCTGAATCAAATAAATCTAATAAAGCTGGAACTGCAGGCAGTCCCCAATCAATGACAAAGGCAAGAAGAGGCCCATGTTCATGGGGAGGAGGAAGTGGAGCTTCGGGTGAATCTTCTTGCCAAGTGATCATGCCCGGAAAATAAAACTTAAGGACCTCAATGGTAACTTGACTGTTTTCTTTTAGTTTTTTAGAAATTATTTCTACTTCGGATTTGTTATTGGCAGAATGTTCCAGTTGATCAAAAAAAGCAATTGTTTCTTCATACTCCCCATTTTTAAATTTACTTTGTTTATCAATGGGAAGTGTTTTATCTTCTGTTTTTTCAACAGGTTGAGGTGTTGAAAGTTTGGGAATCGGTTTTGCTTTCACCCTTTTATTTTTGATATTTTTTAAAGAATTCAGGCTTTTAGCCATTTTCTTTTCTTTGATTAAATTTAAAAGTCCTTTAGAGACAAATTTTGCAGCTCTTTCCATTTGTACCTGAATATTATCAGGAAGTTGTGAGTTAGTTACCCCAAAAAGACAAAGTACACTGCGTTTACCCAGAATTACAGGGATGGAAACAACATTTTCCGGTTGACCCAGAGAGAGATAATCGAAGAGAAAAAGGTTGCCTTCAGTAAGATTGCTGGGTCCACAATAAAACTTTTGTTCATAGGCATTTTTGAGATAAGATTCAAATTCAAGAGAAACAAGATATTCACGAACACTGTGTTGATCAAGTTTTTGATTGTAAATTGCATATTTACCCTGGGCAGCATTGCCGGAGAAAAAGAAGAGATAGAGATATTCGCAGTAGTTGGCTCCAAATCTTAAAAAATTAACCAGGATTTCCTGTTTATTCTTTGAATCCATGATGTTCAGTCCCAAATCAGATAAACTGAGTGGGGATGCGTCAAAAGATGCAATCGAATCTGATTCATCAATTTCAGGTTCTGAAGAGGGGGAACCCATTTTTTTGGTTTTTTCAATTTTGTTGCTGTTTTGTTCCTCAATGTATTCGGGAATTGGAGTATTATCATTTGTAATATTGTTGTTTTCAATAGTTTCTTCAGGTTTTGAAGTTGGTATTTGTTCGAGATTTACTCCGGTCTCTGCATTTCCTGAGACAACGGGTTGTTTTCGCTTTTTAATGTTTTTAAGTCCGGATTGTTCTTCAATTTCTCTGATATCTGTGGGTACATCTTCAAATTCCCAATTGTCGTAATCGGTATCCCCATTGACTATATCTTTGATTTTGGTTTTATCCCCATTTTTATTGGGGGAAACAAAACCCGGTTTAGTAATGATATCGTCAAATTCGTAGTCGTCTTTTTGAGATAATTCATCATCAGGTGAGGTCTTTTCTCTTTTTTGGGATATTTTGCTGGAAAGTTTGTCCAATTGAGTGTTTTGAATTGTATCGACAAGTATATCTGAAGGAATTTCCCTTTCCACATATTCAAAATGAGGTACCGGAGTAACTTCAACACTGGTTTGTGGTTCTTCGGTAATACCGGAAGTAACAACTGAATTTTTTTCGATTTCGTTGTGAGAAAGCTCAAAATTCCAAGGTGAAACGAGTTCTTCGGGATATTTGGGGCAAGCTCCTGCTTTGGCCAGAACCTTACTGATGTTTTTGTTGAGACCAAAGCCATAAATTTGGTCGGCTATTTCAAAAAGTCTGATTTCGGGAACTACTCTTGGTACCAAAGTTACTCCCAGCATGAACCCCATTTCTTCCAGATTTTCCAGATTTACTTCTGAGGTAACCAGAACGCCGATGAAATCATTTTTTTTGATAACCGGAACTACACTGTATCTCTTTACGAGTTTTTTAGGAAAGACTTTGGCAATTTTTTCTTTGTTTTTTATTTCGAAGGAATTTAGTTGAATTGTTTTAAGACCGCTGACCTTTGAGATTAGTTCAACAATGCTTACTTCGTCAAGAATCCCCATATCAAGAAGGATTGTGTCAAGAGAAATATTTTGCAGAACTTGACGTTGAAAGATCTTATCCAGTTTTTTTATAGGTATCAGATCTTTTTTAACAATGTAGGAAGATAATTTGCTTGCCATATTTATGAATAGCCGAATTGTAAATTAGTATTTAATAAAAACTATTTATAACAATAAGTTAAAAAGTTTATGATGCAGGATAAAGCTTGACTTTAATGAAAATTGAGAATCAGATTACACCAAGGAAAGAATAGAAAAAATCAAAAAAAAGTCAAAGGAAATAGATTTTAACTTGGGATATCTTCAGATTTTTAAAAATGGTGATTATGGGTTAATATCGATCTTTGCTGAAAGCTGCAAACCTGATTTTTGCACTGAAAATGTTGTAACCAGTCAAGTTGTAAAAACGAAATTTTCAGGTAATCGGTTAAGATGAGATAAAAATAAAAAATCCCCGCATTTTTTGATAAATCCCCTTGTAAATGTAATTTTAAACAAAAAATTATCCGGCGCTGTCGTAATTGGAGACTTCGCGGGCTGAAGGAGAATGGGTGTTGTTGCTTTCTTCACGGGAAGCAAAGTAGGAAATTGACAGAGCAGTCAGAATGAGAAGAATAAAAAGAACAAGACCACTGCTTATTTTGTTTTCATTATCTTCATTGTTATCGGAATTACTGTTGCCCGTAGAAGAGATGGCCGGCATAGGAAGATCGATTTTGCCAGATTTATCTTTGCTGGTGTTTTGGGAAAAAACAGGGGAAGGTTCATCTTGATCAGCGGGCAACAGAGAAATTAGTTTCTGATAATCAAGTGCTGTTTCTTTGGCATAAGCTTTGATAAAGCCTTTGATATAAACAGTTGCCGGAAGCTTGTCTAATTGATCTTTCTCCAGTGCCGTAATGAAATTAACGGGTATTTTGGTTTTGAGATTGATATCGCTTATGCTTAATCCAGCTTTGTTTCTGCCTTTGAGCAATTCCTTGCCCAGGGAAGCAGGTTTTTTGTTTTTATTTTTAGACATATAGTTCCTCTTTTTGCTTACTTATTCAGTATAAGATTATACAAATACTGAAATTTTACAACTAGGACATATTTAACTTTTTTACGATAGCAGTTTGAGGTTAATAGTCAAGCATAACCTGTCGTTTGCAAAAGGATTAACCAGGAAAGTTGAGAAATCAACTCTTAAAACAGTTGAAATCAATATTCTGGATAAAAAAACAGTTGAGATTTCGGAAAACTCTGATTAAAAACATTGAAAATGAAATATGTTTCAATAAAACTATTTTGTCTGTATAGTAATTATTAACGAAGAATCAAGGATAAAATTTCTGAATTTACAAATTTAAATCAGATAAAAATCTTGGCAAAATTGACAATAATTGTTGTTTTTTGTTTGGATTGCGTCTGGAGTAGATATGAATGAACAAAGATTAAACATTCTGGCCGGTACAGTAACAAAACTCCTGCACCGGAAAGCCTACGGTCCTCTAAAAAAAATTCTCCAAAAGAGGCATCCCGCAGAATTAGCTTATTTCTTTAAAAATCTTACCCCGTCCGATATGAAAATTCTTTTCAAATATTGTGGGGATAAAAAGATCCAGTCAGAAGTTTTGGCAGAGGTTGAAGATCCAACCCAGGTATTTTTGATTAAATCTCTTAAAGTTGAAGAAAGTGCCGAAATTCTTGATTGTATGGATAATGATGATCTTGTAGATATTCTTGAAAATCTTGATGAAGAGCTCAGAGAAAAAATTCTCAACCTCATTGAAGATTCTCAGCAGGAAAAAGTTGAAGAACTCATGACTTATGATCCGTCCACCGCAGGTGGAATCATGAGTACTTCCTTTTTGGCATTTTCAACTGAAACAACTGCCTCCCGGGCTATTGAATATCTTCATTCATCCTCAGAAGAGTATGCAACAACCTTTTATATCTATGTACTCAATAATGCCAGAAAACTGGTTGGTGTTGTTTCATTGCGACAATTGGTAACCTGCAGTCCCCATACTCCTCTCAAAGATCTGATGAATCCCGAAGTGATTTCTGTTCCACTTTCCATGGATCAGGAAGATGTTGCCCGTATTGTGGGGCGATATGACTTTCTTGCAGTTCCTGTTATTGATGATCAAAACAGGCTTGTGGGAATTATTACAGTTGATGATGTCATTGATGTTATACAGGAAGAAGCAACTGAAGACATTTTCAAACTTACCAGTGCCGGCGACGATATAATGTATTTCAAGGAAAATATTTACAATCGGTTCAAATCACGTCTGTCAGGTTTGATTTTTCCTTTTGTTTCAGGAATATTTTTTCTTTATTTGTTATTTTGGAAAATTTCTTATTTTACCGGAGCGGGTATCAGTTTACTTCTTATTTTTCCTTTTCTTTTGCTTACTTCCAATGTTACAGCTCTTCAGACCAGCACCCTGGTTATCAGAGGTATTTCCATGGGTAAAATTGAGGACAGGGAATTTCATACAATTCTTTTCAAGGAATTGGCTACCACCCTGATTTTTGGAATTATAGTTTTTATACTTTTTTTTGCTATCTCCTTTCTTCCGCCATTCAATACTTATTTTCAGGAAGAAGTCGGGATAATGGCTCACATTCAACTGGGGCTTACCATTCCTGTGGCTTTCCTTATTTCTACAACCATAGCTGTAATGTTGCCGGCATTGTATAAAAAAATAGGGTTAGATCCTGCCTCTGCCGGTGTTACCAAATTATATACGGTAAGCAATTTTCTCCTGGTTCTCTTTTTGATTATTTACGGGTATTTTCTTAATAATGGACAGGGTTGATGCTTATATTTCAAAAAAAGTGCAATATGGGGATTCAGATTTAATTCTCAATTTGATTACCAGAGATATGGGTAAAATTTCAACCATAGCCAGAGGAGCTCGACGAAGCAAAAAAAGGTTTGAGGCAGGTTTGTCCAGTTATATTCTTTATTCCTGTTCTTTAGGTTCCCAAGCCAGATCAAATCTTTTTTTGTTAAAAGAAACCAGTGTTGTAAAAAGTTACCAATTTCTGCTCAACTCCTATCGGCGCATAAGTACAGCAGCCTATACTACCGAATTGACGGCTCTGTTCATGCCTGAGAATCAAAAAGAATCCCTTTTGTTTGAATTCCTGGATCACAGTTACCAACTATTGGATAATCCTGAATTTTCTCCGGCTGTTCTGGTTCCTGGAATCATGTATAAAATTTTGGAATTGGCTGGATTTCCTCCTCAGTTGGATCGCTGTATCCATTGTAACAGGAGTATGCCTGAGACAGGTAAACGCTGGGGTTTTGACAATAACCAGGGAGGAGTTGTCTGCCCTGATTGTGGGGATTTGAAGCCGTTAGTGGGAATTGATGAATTGAAATGGTTGGCAGCCGAGGTGAATGAATTGAAAAATCGGAGAATAAAAAGACGCGAATACAATAATATTTATAATCTATTGAGCAGTTTCATCAGGTATACAACCAGACAACGGTTAATCTCTGAGAAGTTTCTGGTATTCTAGGGAGTTATCGAGGAATTTGAGAATATTTACCACAACCAGGTTCAGGGCAATTTTGTTTTCTCCCCCTTCGGGAATAATTATATCCGCCCATCTTTTGCTCGGTTCCACAAAACGAAGATGCATGGGGCGCACTGTAGTATAATACTGATTACGAATTGATCTGAAAGTTCGTCCTCTTTTTTCCATATCGCGACGAATTCGGCGAAATACCCTGATATCGGCATCAGTATCAACAAAAATTTTGATATCAAGGTTTTCTCGCAGGTGTTGATCGGCCAGGATCAGGATACCTTCAACAATTATCACCGGAGCTGCCTCAATGCGGGTGGTTTCAGTTTCCCGGGCATGTTTGACAAAATTGTAAATTGGTTTTTCCACTGCTTTTCCTGAACGCAGTTGCTGAAGGTGTTTGACTAGCAATTCATTGTCCAGAGAATCGGGATGATCGTAATTCAATTTTTCTCGTTCAGATTTGGGGAGGTTGGAATGGTCTTTGTAGTAGGAGTCGTAATCAATAAGAACAGCTTTTTTCTGAGGAAGTAATTTGCGAATATTTTTGGCTATTGTGGTTTTACCAGAACCGGTTCCTCCTGCTATTCCAATAATCATTGATCTCATGGGTAGTCCTTTCATTGAAGATAAATAACAGATTCTGCATCAGAACAGAAACAACCGGATCCTGAAGTGAATTATAGCAATTATATTTCAGGATAAAATAGTTCCGCCTGTTTTTTCTTTAACAGTTTTAACTATTTTTTTGTGGATTTTTTTAATTTTTTTCTGTTTCAGAGTTTTTTCAGGATGCTGGAAAAGGATCCTGAAAGAAAGGCTTCTTTTGTTTTTCAGTTCTTTGCTGGTATAAACATCGAAACACTCAATTTGTCTGGTCAGTTGAGGTTCTACCTGCCAGAGAACCTTTTCCACTTCTTCTCTGGAAATTTTGTTGTCTATAATAATGGATACATCATGGCTTATTCCTGGATACTTGGGAAGAGGCTGGAATAATTCTATCTTCTTTTCCAAAGATGATATCAAATCAAGATCCAGAATTCCCAGGGTGACTTTTGACTTGATTTGAAGATTTTTGGAAATATACGGATTGAGTGAAGTTAAATAACCCACTGTTTTATCTTGTACAATTACAGCAGCACTTTTAGCAGGATGGATCCAGGGGTGATCAAAGTGTTTATTGGCGATAAATTCCACCGAACCTCGTTCCAGTCTGGAAAATAGATTTTCCAGTACAAATTTCATTTGAAAGAAAAGAGTACCTTCTTCATCGCTTTCCAATTCCGGATCGGCAATAACAATTCCTGCCATTTGTGGTTGGCGGGGCAACCCCTTTTCAGGTTTAAAAACTCGACCAAGTTCGTAAATTCTGATTGTTTCCTGGTTACGTTCATTTTTCAAAACCGCTTCAAGCAGATTGGGGACAATATTTTTTCGCAATACCGGTTCTTCTTTACTGATGGGATTAACCAAGGCTAATCTGTCCTGAATATTTTCTCCAATTTCTGTCAACAGATCTTGTTTGACAAAACTGTAGGTCATGATTTCGTTGAAACCAAGTCCGATAGAAAGTTCGTTTCTGATCAGATTTTGAACTTTTTTAATTGGAAGATAAAAGGGTTTGTTCATTTTTACCGCGGGAAGTTGAGGCTTGATATTGTCATATCCGAAAATGCGACCTATTTCTTCAACCAGATCTTCAGGTATTAAAATATCTTTGGTGGCTCGATAACTGGGGACGGTAACTTTGAGTTGTTCTTTATCTTCCTCTATTTTAAAATCAAGGGATTTCAAAATCTTGACGATTTTGTGATTGGAGATGGAATTGCCCAATTTTTGGCGGATGAAATCACAAGAAATAGGGATAACAACCTTTTGGTCAATTACAGCTGAAAGATCATACCATTTGGAGGAGATTTCCGAGTCAGGAAGGTATTTGTCAACAATATCGCAGAACATCCAGGCAGCTTGTCTGGCAAAATCTGGATCAAGGCTTTTTTCAAAGCGAGCGGAAGATTCGGTTCTTATTCCATGGCGGGAGGCAGTTTTTCTGATGCTTCCAGCTTTGAAACTGGCACTTTCAAGAACTATTTCGCTGGTGGATTCAACGACTTCTGAATTTTGTCCTCCCATGACTCCTGCCAGAGCGATGGTTCTTTGATTGTCGGCAATAACCAGATCATCACCTATCAAAGCGTGCTTTTCACCGTCCAGGGTAGTGATTGTTTCCCGGGGACGGGCTCTGCGAATGATAATTTTATTATCCTTGATGTGGTTGATATCAAATGCATGCAGAGGATTTCCCGTGGAAAACATGACAAAATTGGTGAAATCAACGATGTTGTTGACAGGGCGTTGATCAGTGTGAAAAAGCAAAAGTTGCAACCACAAAGGTGATGGTTTAATTTTTATTTTTGAAATTTTTACAGCTGTATAACGGGGACATAATACAGGAGCTTCAACTTTAATCTGCAAAGGTTCTTCAGTGGAAAAATCGGGCTTGGTTAAATTGTAGTTGAAATTTCTGTGGAGAAGAGAAGCTATTTCACGGGCTATTCCCACATGACCCCATAAATCCGGGCGATGAGTCAGAGATTTATTGTCTATATCCCAGATTGTATCCTGGAGTGAAACTGCTTCAGACAGAGGAGTTCCGGCTGCAAGGGAGTTATCCAGTTCAATAATCCCGCCATGATCATGGCTTAATCCAATTTCAGAAGGGGAAACCAGCATGCCACTGCTTTTTACGTCTCTGATTTTTGTTTCTTTGAGAGTAAATTCCTCACCTTTTGGATCTTTTACAACAGCTCCGGTATCTGCAAGAACAGAATAGATGCCGGGTTTAAGGTTGGGAGCTCCACAGACGACTTCTTGGGAGCGGTTTCCCATATTGCAAATTGCAATGCGCAATTTGTCAGCGTTGGGATGGGGTTTTACTTCATCAACTCTGGCAATATAAAGGTGGTTGCTCTTAGGGTTGATTTTTATAACCTCGTCTATTTCAGCTACACTCAAAGTGAATCTGTTACTTAATTCGTCGAGATCAACTCCATTGAGATCAACATATTTGCCGATCCAGTTCATGGATATTTTCATTTGAGACCTCCTTCTGTGAATTGGCGGTAAAATCTGAGATCTCCTCCCAGAAAATGGGTAATATGGGAAATTTTATATTTCATCATTGCCAGTCTGGTAAGTCCCAGGCCAAAAGCCCACCCGTTCCAAATATCAGGATCCAGACCTCCGGCTCTGATGACATTGGGATGAACCAGACCGCAGGGCAGGAGTTCCACCCAGCCACTGTATTTGCAAACTCGGCAACCGTTGCCGCCACAATTCATGCATTTGATGTCAAGTTCAAAACCGGGCTCTACAAAAGGAAAAAATCCCGGGCGCAGCCTGACGTCCACCTTTCTTTCAAAAATAGCTTCAAGGAAAATTTTCATGATCCCGATTAGATTGGCTACACTGAGATTTTTGTCGATCATCAAACCTTCCACCTGGTGAAAAGTGTGTTCATGGGATGCATCTGTTTTTTCGTAACGGAAAACTTTGCCGGGAAAGATTGCCCGGAGTGGGGGGTTATAATTATGCATGGCCCTCAACTGTCCCGGGGAAGTGTGGGTTCTGAGCAGATTTCCATCTTTGAGCCAGAATGTGTCCTGCATATCACGAGCCGGATGTTCTTCGGGAATATTGAGACCTTCAAAATTATGCCAGTCATCTTCTACTTCAAAATAATCAAGTACTTTAAAACCCAGTTGTTCAAAAGCCGCTTCCACTTTATTTTGAATAATTACTACTGGATGAATGGTTCCTTTTTTATGGGGGAGAGGTTGAGAAGGCAAAGTTATGTCAAAATCTTTGCGGTTGATATCTTGTTCAATGATCATTTCCTTGATTTTTTCTTCTTTTTCTTTGATCTTGGCTTGAATCTCAACTTTGCAACCGTTGACAGCCTGTCCCACTTTCTTTCTGTTTTCACGGGGAACCTGCCCCATTCCTTTCAGCAGAATTGTAATTTCTCCCTTTTTACCCAAAAATTTTACTTCAAAATCTCGCAAAATTTCTAGAGAATTTATTTTTTCAAGCTCTGTGAGAGCTTTTTTTCTAATTTCTTTTATTTTATCCAGCATAGAATAATTCTCCTGATTATTGATACTCAGAACTAATAAAACCGAATTTCAGCCATAATGGACAAAATTTTACCCTTTCGCAAGTAGTTTCCCTTTAAGCCGGAACCTTTTTGGGAGAGAAGCAAATTTGGTTTGCTCTTTTTGTAATTGTGTCCGAATAAAAACAGGAGTATCGGTATCCGGACAGAAAATATTACTCAGACATGGAATTTGAGGGTGGTATTTTTATTAAAACAAGTACAACTCATCGATTTGTCAGTATTTAGTTCTCATCCCAGAATGGGGGTTTTTTGCTGGTGAAGAATCTGGTTTCAGATGCGCGGAGAAACTTCAAAATAGCAGTTTGGCAGGTTAATTGCTTTAAAAGACAGCCCAAGGAGGTTGATGATGCAAAAATTTGGTTTGATTTTATCTGTGCTGCTTTTAATTGCTGTTATAATAATGGGATGCAGACAAATGGAGGAGAGTCCTCAATATGATTGTCCCCGTCTGCTTTCCGACTACCAGAAGTATTATGAGATTGATGCCGAATCAGTTCTGGGCCTTCAGTTTGATCGTGAGATTTATCTTGATTCTGAACAGAAGGGCATTTATTTGGTACAGGCAAAAATAAGGGGATATTGCAATCCTGCCTGTCCTGGAATCTGTCGAGGCGGTTTATGTCAAGAGGGAATCCTTGATGAAAATTTTCTCAAGGATGCAAGTGATGGTTTTCTTTCTCATTCCCGATTAAAAAAAACTATCGAGATTAAAGTTGAAAAACAGGGAAATTATCTGGAAATATTTCCTCTTCATGGTTCTTTTGAACCTGAACGCTATTACCAGTTAATTCTGACAGGAGGATTAAAGGATGAGGCCGGTTATCCTCTGGTTAACAATGAAGGTGAAAATTATCCGGTGGTTATTGATTTTACCACGGGGAAAAATTATTACTATTTACCTGTAATGGAACTGATTTATCCGGATAAAAGCACCGGAAATCCTCTGAATCTGGCTTGGATCCTTTTAGGAATAGAGGATAAGGTTGAAGAATTAAAAGAGGGAGCATTTGTTCTGGAATCCGAAGACAAAGATATTATCAATTTGTGGATTCAAAAAAGGCCCGGAGCCTGTGGCAGTAATTATGCACAGTGTTTACAACTGTTTCTGGAAAAAGAATTAAAGGGTAAAACCAGGTATGAACTCAGGGTTGTGAAAAAATTGGAAACAAAAGAAAATGAAGTAATACCACCCTGGGAAAAACTCGGCTCCTTCAAAACTGGTGATCTTACCTGGACTTGGCCCCTGCAGATGGAAAATTTTACAACAGAATATGTAACAGGTTGTTTTCACCTGGCCTGGGAAAACAGTGACGATTGTCTGATTTATCTTGAGGATGAAAGCGGAAACAGAATTTCGGACTTTATGTCAGCCCGGTTGGGATATTGGGAGATGGCTGTTACCCATCAGGAAAAAACAAGAGTTGTTGCTCAGGGAATTGATGGTTCCTTTTACAAAGGTCCCTGGTTTCAGGGAGATTCAAACCGAATGATTCCTCCTTCCGTGATCTTGGAGGAAGTATATCCTAATCCGGCAGGAAAAGAACCGGCACAGGAATTTGTTGAAATTATCAATATTGGTTCGGAGGAGGTTAATTTGCTCAACTACAGATTAACTGATGATCTGGAAGAAGAGGGAGATATTCTGCCGGAATTAATTCTTGAGGCAGGAAAAAAACTGGTTCTGGTTGGTAACAACTATGATTTGGAATGTATGGAGGATCCTGCTATTTCAGAAGATGCGACCATATTATTCCTCGATTCTTCTCTAGCAACAGGTGGAATGAAAAACAAGGGAGAAGAATTATATCTTTTTGACAGTTCAGGAAAGATGCAGAGCAGATATCTCGGCTGGTATAATCTGAGTTCGAAGGAGGGCTGGAGTGTTAACAGAATTAACCCTGAGGCTTGTGATATCAGTTCCAACTGGTATCTTGCCGAATCTACTCCCGGTTCTTGAAAATTTGATAGCAGAACTAATTTTCCAAGAGGAATTTTTCAACATCAAGAGCTGCTTTGCATCCACTGCCGGCAGCAGTTACAGCCTGCTGATAAACAGGATCCATCACATCGCCAGCCGCAAAAACTCCAGGAAGATTGGTAAGAGTAGATTTGCCTTTGGTTTTTATGAATTTTTTCTTATCCAGTTCAATTTGATCTTTCACTCCCTTGGTATTGGGGTCGTGGCCAATAGCTACAAACATTCCGGTAACTTTCAGTTTGGATGTTTTTCCGCTCTTAACATTTTTAATTTTAACACCGGTTACACCTTCACCTTTTGGATCACCAAGTACTTTTTCCACTACACTGTCCCAGACAAATTCAATTTTGTCCAATTTGAAGGCGCGTTCCTGCATAATTCTGGAAGCTCGCAATTGGTCTCTTCGATGGATAACATAAATCTTACGGGCAAATTTGGTGAGATACATTGCATCTTCAAGGGCACTGTCTCCACCACCTACAACACAAACATCCTGATCTTTGAAGAAAAATCCATCACAAACTGCACAGGCACTTACGCCAAACCCTTTGAGTTTTTTTTCACTTTCGAGACCGAGATAGCGAGCACGTGCTCCGGTTGCCAGGATTACACTTCTGGTTTTTATCTTTTTACCACTGTCAAGGTGAAGGATTTTGGGATTGGAAGCAAGTTCAAATTTTTCGACGTTTTCAGTGATAAATCTGGCTTCAAATTTTTTAGCCTGGGATTTTATATCTTCAATCAATTCCGGCCCTTTGATCGATTCGGGATAGCCGGGAAAGTTTTCAACTTCGGTGGTATCCATAAGTTGACCTCCAGAAGGCATTCCTTCGAGCAAAAGTGGTTCCAGAGAGGCTCTTGCCGCATAAAGTGCAGCAGTAAGTCCTGCTGGTCCACTCCCTACAATAACTACATTTTCCAAATCTTTAACTTTGGTTTCTTTTTCAGTATCTTTTTCAGTTGTAAAATTAAAGTCCATTATAAAATCCTTTCCTGGCTAAAATATCAACTTCCATTTCAGAAATTCAGGGTAAAAAACTATGTCAGAAGCAGTCAAAAGACCCTGTAGATCCATAATGGAATTATTCCCGTACAGTTAAAATATGGTTCTGAAAATTCATTCGTCAACCCTTGTTGCTTTTAAATAAAAGCAACAATACTCTAATCTTTTGTAAAAACAGGATAAAAAAGATGAAAGCGTTGGTAATATTTCTTTTATTTTTCGTAATAAATTGTGGGGGTCAGCAACAAAAAATTATTGCAGGTACCAATTTGCAAGTACAATTGAATCGTTCCGAATATGACAGATACCTGCTTTTAAAAAAAGTAGACAGGATAGTTTATCAAATCAGAAAAAAACTGTATCTTTGCAAAAAACCAGATTCCTGTCATAAATTGAGAAGAAGGTGGCAGAAATTAAAAAAAATACTGATTAAACCTCTGGAAGATTCTTTAAAAACTCATCCAAAATGGTACCCTGAATTTGTAAAAAGTATTTTGGCAAATATATATCTGGAAATATCTGTTTAGTACACTTTCCATTATTTTGGTTCAATTGCAAGTTGGCAACATCCTCATACAAATTCTTGTTTCATAACGGATGTATTAGCCTGAAAACACCATTTCATCTTATCTGCTTTGATTTAATTTCTTGAAATAGTACCAACTATGTCATCAAAGTTACTTTACGCATTTGAAGCAAACTTCTAATTCATTCAAAATCCCCGTCCTAAAAGGGGAACCAACAAGGAAGTCTTATGAAAGCAATCATTTTTTTAATTATTTTAGCAAGTTTTGGTTGTAAAAAAACAAAAGAATCAAAAAACAAAAAAACTGCTTCTAAAAATGTAACTAAAAATAATAAAGATCAAAAACCAAAAAAACCAAAAACTCTTAAAAAATCTAAAAAGCAAAAAACAGAAAACAATATAAAAGATTTTGAGTCAGCCAACAAGTGGCTCAGGTTTCTAAAAGGCAGTAAAATCGATAATGCCAGAAAATTCATTTTGGAGCAGGGTGAAAAATCTGTTGATATTCTCATAAAAAACCTGAAAAGCAATAATAAAGTTTTACGAATCAATTCAGTGAAGTTGCTTGGTAAACTCAAGGATAAGGCTGCCAAAGCATTGCCTCTCCTTCAAAAATTGGTAACGGAAGATGAATGGTTTGCAATGAGATCTACAGCAATTGAAAGTATTTACAAAATTGATCCGGATCATGAAGATAATATCAAAGTTTTCACCAGAGCTCTCAAGGATAAAGCTGGACTGGTAAGATGGAATGCTCTCCTTCATCTTGGTAAAATGGGTGAAAAAGCAAAAGCGGTTGAAAAAGAGATAAGAGCTCGAATGAAAGATGATAAAAACTGGGTCAGATTTAGAGCAGCCATTGTTCTGGCAGATATTTTCAAAGATCCTTCTGCTTTTGAAACCATCAAAAAAGATTATAAGTCCGGAGATATGAGATTCAGAAAAAAAGTTATTGTTGTCATGGAAAAATTAAAGGACAAAGAAGGTGAGATTTTGCAGGAGGTGCTTGGAGTAATGGCTCTGGGATTGCAGGACAAAAATACAAATATAGCCAGGATTGCAACCAACCTTTTAAAGAATTTTGGTTCCAAGGTAAATAAAAACCAACAATTGATTAAAGTTTTAAAAAAGACTTCAAAATCAGATGATTATACGATCAAAAAGTATTCAACTGAAATTTTGAATTCAATCGGTAAACAACCAAAATCCTCCAAAAAGTAAAATTTACAGTCAGGATTGCATGATTTGATTCTCATAATTTTTCAGGTACAGGTTTTAAAATGATCAGATTTTATCAATTTTTCTTTTTTTCTCTTTTAATCATTGTTCTTTTTGGTTGTTCTCCCGATGGCAGCAACAATAATTCCAATTGCGGCAACGGAGTTATTGATAATGGTGAAGAATGTGATGGCAGTGATCTGGGTGATTCTGATTGTTTTGAACAGGGATTTTATGGAGGGTTGCTTTTTTGTAACGATAATTGCACCTTCGATCTTTCCAATTGTAAAACAGCCGGTTATTGCGGCGACGGAATCGTGGAGCCGGCCCATGAAAGTTGTGACGGGACTGATCTTGCCGATGAAAATTGTTTTTCTCTGGGGTATTCCGGGGGTGATCTTGCCTGTAACAATGAGTGCCAATTTGATGTCTCAGGTTGTGAGGGAAATAATAATTGTGGAAATGGAGTTATTGATGAGGGTGAGGAATGTGACGACAATAATTTAAATGGAGCCGATTGCAGTGACCAGGGCTATTATCCCGGTCCACCTGTTTGCGATGAAGCTTGCCAGATAGATTACAACAGTTGCGGTTCTTGTGGAGATGGAATTCTGCAAAATGATTTCGAAGAGTGTGACACTCAGGAGCTAGGTGATTCCACCTGCAGAGAATTGGGTTATTGGGGGGGCATAATAAGTGGTTGTAATCAGAATTGTGAATTGGAAGGTTGTGGTAATTTAGTTTCCCTGGATTGTGGTCAATATCACTGTTGTGCAGTTGACAATCAAGGCAGTGTTTGGTGTTGGGGATATAATAACAAAGGACAATTAGGTGATGGCACCAATGATGAAAGTTCAACTGCAGTAAAAGTTCTTAACATAGATAATGCGGTAGGAACAGGATGCGGCAAAGAGCATTCCTGTGCTGTTCTTGATGATGGCACGGTTCGTTGCTGGGGAAGAGGTGAGGAAGGACAATTGGGAGACGGTTCAACCGACAACAACAATACTCCAGTTGTAGTCGGGCTCAGTGATGCAGTGCAAATTTCAGGTGGTCAATTTCATACCTGTGCTGTTACTTCAACCAATGAAGCCTGGTGCTGGGGAGCAAACAACTACGGTAAACTGGGAGACAATTCTGCCACTCAACGCAATTCTCCGGTGAAGGTTGTCAATCTTGTCGGGGCCAATTTTATCAGTGCAGGAGCTAATCACACCTGTGCTCTTCAGGTCAACGGTAATGCTTGGTGTTGGGGTTACAATTACAATGGACAATTGGGCGATGGCACCAATGATAATACTTATTTGCCCTATCAGGTAAGCGGTATTTCAGATATTATTGATATAAGTGCAGGTTCTGAACATACCTGTGCGGTAGATAATAATGGCGATGCTTGGTGCTGGGGCGATGGCAGTTATGGCAAACTGGGAGATGATCATTCCCTGCAGAGGGATACTCCGGTTCAGGTGCATTCATTTTCCCTGGGATCAAAAATAGCTGTTGGTCAAAGTCATTCCTGTGCCGTCAAAACCACCGGCAGAGTCTGGTGTTGGGGTAATGGAAACAACGGCAGACTGGGAAATGGTTTGTTGGATGATCAATTGGAACCTGTTCAGGTTGATTCTCTTGATACAACTGTTGAAAATACGGCAGGAGACACCTTTTCCTGCGCTTTGACCTCCCAGGGTCGAGCCTGGTGCTGGGGCTTCAACTTTCATGGTCAACTTGGCGACGGCACAACAGCACAAAGCAGTATTCCCGTCGAAGTAGCACAGCCCCAATAGTATTTTGCAAGAATTAAACAGGAAAGAAAACAAGTTTAGGGATTAACAACAACCGGGTGAATTGTAAAATTTTACGGTTGAATCACAGCTCAAGGTTTAAAAGAGTTAATTTTCAGGGAGAAAATATTTAATTGAAGGATTGAGAAGTCCGAGTTTAATTTTATCTTCTGTTACGTCTTTTTCTTCTTTTACGACGATTTCGTTTTTTCCGGCGACGTCTTTTTCTTTTTTTTCGTTTTCGTCTTTGTTTTCTTCTTTTTCTCATTTTGCGACGATTTCGTCTTTGCTTCCTTTTTCTCATTTTACGACGATTTCGTTGTTGTTGTTTTCTTTTTCTTCTCATTTGTAGTCGACGATTTCTTCGCCTTCGTTGTTTGAGATTTCTTTTTCTTCTCATTTGTAGTCGACGATTTCTTCGCCTTCGTTGTTTGAGATTTCTTTTTCTTCTCATTTGTAGTCGACGATTTCTTCGCCTTCGTTGTTTGAGATTTCTTTTTCTTCTCATTTGTAGTCGACGATTTCTTCGCCTTCGT
>JAWLEA010000163.1:0-6802 GCA_041686345.1 Polyangia bacterium
CTGGCAACTCAACTGACACTCCCCTGCCGAGCAAACTTCGCCACTTGAGCAGGTTGTGCCACAAATCCCGCAGTTGTTCGGATCGGTCAGTGTATTTACGCACAAGCCGTTGCATTCGGTTAAACTTGACTGGCAACTCAACTGGCACTCTCCTGCCGAGCAAACTTCCCCACTTGAGCAGGTTGTGCCACAAATCCCGCAGTTGTTAGGATCGGTCAGTGTATTTACGCACAAGCCGTCACATTCGGTTAGTCCTTCAGAACACTTCTGTATTATTATGCATTCACCTGCTGAGCAAATTTCGTTATTAGTGGCATCACAAGTTACTCCGCAAGCACCGCAATGCTCAGGATTATTGAGAATATCAACACACTCATTGCCACACTCTTCCAAATTTTCAGGACAAACTTCTTTGCTGTTTTCACACCCGGCAAATAATATTGAAAATAAAAGA
The DNA here is from genome assembly GCA_041686345.1 of Polyangia bacterium. Lineage (GTDB taxonomy): Bacteria > Myxococcota_A > Polyangia > HGW-17 > HGW-17 > JAQICJ01. The sequence continues at coordinate 455 of JAWLEA010000163.1, forward strand.
ATAATAAAAAGAGAAGCTCTGCAATCAAATTTATGCATAATAATTCCTTGGGCTTTACAAATAATAAAATAATTTGTGTTCGATTATTAATAAAATAGATTTTCCAGATAATAATTTATTTTTAAAATATAAAATCATTATAGTTAGAACAATATTTTTTACAAGCATTTCCCTATATCTAATTCACTAAGAATTTCATTTTCTAAAGGGATGACACAGGACTCTCCCCTACGTTTCGGGGGTGGATTCTTGGTTTTGGGGTTTGTAGTGAGAGGGCGTGGTGGGACACGTTTGTGGTGATGTGGCTTTTGAGGGACTGGTGGTTTGTTGGTGATGTTCTATTTATAGATAGCCTGTATAAGGTTCATCGCTTAGGGGTACTTCTACTGGTTCGCCGTTGTGGGTATTTCCTTCAGCTGTTCCTGTTACTTCTTTGAAGGAGAAAATCCAGGGGAAGTGGCTGGAGTTTTCAAAGCTATTATTTGTCAGGGTAAGATTGGACATCTCGCTGAATGCCATATGTCCACCTGTAAAATAGTTGTCAGTAATTTCCAGATCCGCTGATTTATACATATAGAACCCACAATCAATTAAGGTATTTTCGTAGATAAAGGTGGTTTCTGGATTGGTTTTCGGATTATCGTTTGAATACATTATGATTCCGTGCCAAAGATTTACCGATGGGGTCAACATGGTTATCTCGTTGCGGCGAATTGTCTGATCAGAATTCTTGTAGTAAACCAGAGGTCCATCTATGTAACGCTCATTTCCTTCACCCTGTTCGAGAATATTATCTTCTATCAACAGGTTACGACCATCAGTATTAACAATATCCCCACCCCGATTGTGATGAAAGTGATTTGAACGAATCGTAATATCCCCGCTATAATAACTCAAACTCTCGACATCAATTCCGAATTGTGGGGCAGTTCCACGGATATGGTGGATTTCATTGCCTTCAATCAATACGTGTCGTCCTCCCACAATTGATACTCCCTGACGACGATTGTTGAATATATTGTTGTTGCGAATATCAATGTGCCAGACAGATGAGTCCTCCGAGCCCGAAGCAACCAGCAAGATTCCATCTCCAGTGGCTCTGGTCAGCGTTGTATTCTCTATGGTAACGTATTCGCTTTCGTGGGAGACAGTGATGCAATGACCTTCGTCATGGGCAACTCCGCCAGAGTCACTTGGTTCAAACGTGTGTCCATATCGATCGCCCAAAATAGTACCACCGGAGATTACCACATGGCTTTTTTCTCGCACTGTCACCGTTGAGTAGTTCCACTTGTCGTTAGGTGCCATTTCTATGATGGCGTTCTTGTCCAACAGAAATGCCATGTTGGAGTGCAGCGAAATACCGGCTTGATAGACGTCATTTCCGTACTTGCCAATTAGAAAATGACCGGCAGGCAAGCGGACAATGCCGCAGCCCTCTTCAACCGACCAGTCAATCGCAGCTTGCAAATTGTCTGTGGTTTTTACCGGCTCGGTTCCATCACTCGGAATATCCCAATGGTCGAGGTCGATGATGCATTCTTCGCTTGGTATTTCAGCGTAGGGAATCTCAACAACTGGATCCATTGCCTCGGGAAGCTCGACCAAAGAAGGGTCACATTCCTCTTCACAGGTATGATCGTCAGAGCAAATCCAATTGCAGCCCACCGAAGTATTACCGGTGCAATCCTTTGTATATTCGCACTGGTTGTTATTCCCGGAGTTTTCGGATTGACATCCGGCGCTGGCCATCAGGTACAACCCCGTGAATACTGCTACCAACTGGATTGAAGTTTTAAAGTTCGAAACCATAATTCGACCTCCTTAGTTTAGTTTGAGCACCTGCTTTGTTTTAGCACAAATCTACGAAATATGCTTTGCCTAGACTTCGGTGGTGGGGTTTTTGAGGATTTTTTCTACTTGGGGTTGGGGGAGGTTGAGGCATTCTCCCAGTTTGTAGATTAGCTTTTTTTCGGGGGTTTGGATTTCTCCGTCGGCTGCAGCTACCAGGGAAGCAGCTCTGATTGCCATTATTTTGCCCTTCTCATTGAGGTAGTTCCCGTTCCAAAAAGGGAGGTCATCACCTGAACGCGGAATTTTACCTCATCTGCTTTGTCATAACTTCTTGAAATAGTAGTGGCTATATCTGCGAAGTTATTCCGCGCATCTGAGGCAAACTTCTCATTCAGTTAATAACCCCCATTCTGGAACGGGAACTAAGCAGACATCTTTTCCAGTTTTTCGAAGAGTTTTTGTCCGTAGATTTCGGTTGAACTTACCATTTGCCAGATTTTGCTGCTTTTTACTTTGTGACCGGTGAGTTTTTTGAAGGATGTTTTTATCGTTACCACTTCGTTGTCGTCCACATCTCCATCTGAGATCATGACAGCTATCATTATTTTGATCAGAGTTTCTCGAAAATCCTGCTGAAAATCGGCTTTGACTGTTTGAGGGTTAAAGGTAAGCACCTTGGTTTTGAATTTCTCGCTGCAATTTTGGCAGATAACGGATTCGTTTTTTACTTGCAGGGGAAAAAGGGGCAAAAAGAACAAGAAGAAAAACCAGCGTTCCTTTTTGTGGAGATACTGCTGCTTTTTTTCACAAACAGGACAATAAAAAGTACCTGAACCACAATTGTAAATAAGGGTGGATTTACCGATAAAAGTCATAACTGCTTCCCGTTCCAGAATAGGGGTTATTGCCTGAAAATTTGAAAAATATCATTTTGGAATCAGGTTGTCACTACCGGAGATTGTTTATTTGGGGAAAAGGCAAATCGGGGATCAGAGATTTGATTTGTCGAGCGGCTTGGATTGGGGTTGAAGTTACTTGTGACACAAGTTGTCACAAGTTTGGGGTACAAAACCACAAAAAACCATAACCCCGTTAGGTGGTTTCCCACCTAAAAGAAGAACAATCCTCAAAACCCAAATTCCATCCTCCCACACCCCAGGACCATATAATGACCCACCCCCGATTTTTTTTGAATTGATATGAATATAAAAAAATGCGAATTGAACTGATAAATGTTTCTATACTCCCGTGCATAGAATCTATACACGCGTGTATAGAATTCATAGAATTCGTGCATAGAAAAATTGTCTAGTTTTAGAAGAATCACCGATTGTAAAGGTTTTTCAGGACGCAGAATAGCATAGGGACTTTGCCTAGACTTCGGTGGTGGGGTTTTTGAGGATTTTTTCTACTTGGGGTTGGGGGAGGTTGATGGATTCTCCCAGTTTGTAGATTAGTTTTTTTTCGGGGGTTTGAATTTCTCCGTCGGCTGCTGCTACCAAAGAAGCGGCTCTGATTGCCATTATCTTGCCCTTCTCATTGAGGTAGGTAGACATCTTTTCCAGTTTGTCGAAGAGTTTTTGTCCGTAGATTTCGGTTGAACTGACCATTTGCCAGATTTTGCTGCTTTTTACTTTATGACCAGTGAGTTTTTTGAAGGATGTTTTAATCGTTACCACTTCGTGGTCATCCACATCTCCATCTGAGATCATGACAGCTATCATTATTTTGATCAGAGTTTCTCGAAAATCCTGCTGAAAATCGGCTTTGACTGTTTGAGGGTTAAAGGTAAGCACCTTGGTTTTGAATTTCTCGCTGCAATTTTGGCAGATAACGGATTCGTTTTTTACTTGCAGGGGAAAAAGGGGCAAAAAGAACAGGAAGAAAAACCAGCGTTCCTTTTTGTGGAGATATTGCTGTTTTTCTTCGCAAACAGGACAATAAAAACTACCTGAACCACAATTGTAAATAAGGGTGGATTTACCGATAAAAGTCATAACTGCTTCCCGTTCCAGAATAGGGGTTATTGTCTGAAAATTAGAAAAATATCATTTTGGAATCAGGTTGTCACTACCGGAGATTGTTAATTTGGGGAAAAGGCAAATCGGGGATCAGAGATTTGATTTGTCGAGCGACTGGGATTGAGGTTGAAGTTACTGGTGACACAAGTTGTCACAAGTTTGGGGTACAAAACCATCAAAAATCATAACCCCGTTAGGTGTTTTCCGATATATGTCATGTTGTTGATATAAAACACTAATAATGCTTGGTGGCTGGTTGAAATTGGGAGAGAATTTGGTACAGAAAAAACCAGGTGGGATTTTTCCCGAATTTCTTGTGACACAAGTTGTCACAAGTTTGGGGTATAAAACCACGAAAAATCATAACCCCGTTAGGGTGTCTTTTTTGCTTTGCATTCTATCTGGATTTTTTGGTGTTCTAGTCTGGTGCGGGAGGAAATTATGATGCGGGCTCCTTTGGAATTGCCTCCGTCCATATCTTTTCTGCAGTCTGAATCATATATTGTCTGATAGCATTGCTCCACAGGCAGATCAGGATCAATGGCAGGGGGATTTCCGTCCTTGTAATCATCTGGACAGGGAGGAATAGACAAAAGACTTTTGGAGTCTTCATTAATTACTGCATAAAATTTACATTCAGGCTGGCAAACTTTATCGGGGACTTCAAAGAAGAGAGCGGCCAGGGGATTTTCGCAGCCGGCCAGGGGAAGAGTTGGGCAATTAGCCGCCGAAAAACGATCGTTGAATTTTTCAGCCAGGGTGGTTAAATATTCCCGATAGTCAAGGCTGCAGATAGAACCGGACATTTTCTGCTGCACCTGGTAATTGCCATAGAACATTTCAACAAATTTGCTGACCCTCAAGTCAGGCAGGGCGCTGCAAGTGGAATCACCTTTGGTACATGAGGGCACAAGCTTGTACTGATTGCGAGAATCAGTGTTGAACTCTACTTTGATGCAGTCATTGTCCCCTGCAAGTACTCCGGGTACAACTTGCACAGGTTCTAATTGGGGTCCCTCGGGATCATCGATCAGATAATCATGGAAACTTCTCACCGAAATCAGTCTCATCAGCGGGTCTTCATCTTCTCTGAGGTCGCAATTTATAAAGGTAGTTGTATCTCCATCGGATAAAGATGCGAATCTTTTTTGGATACCTTCATCGCAATCAATGCTTTTTACCAGGCAGGACAAATCATGGGAAAAAGGAGCATCATCAATCCCTCCTGGATAAGAATCGTCGTAAAAATCTTTTTGATTGGCGGAACAATCCGGCCCATCGGTGAAAAACAAAACTCCAAACAGGGAGTTTTCTCGCAAAAATCCCTGATTTTTATAATGATTCTGGGTCAGAGCCGACTTCATGGCTTTTAAGGGCTGCCGCCAAAAGCAGCTTTCACTACCAACATTCACCATGCAGGAAATTGCTTCTTGCGGAGATTTTGTATAGAAATTTCGGCACCTGGGGCAACCATCAGAATCAGTTAGGAGAAACAGGTTTTCCGGTTCCCCTTCAATCCGACAATTAGCAACAGAGCAGGAATTTTGTTGGCATTGTCCCGCTTGATCTCTCGATATTTCACAACCCTGGGGCTCAATATCCACCAGATAGTTGACAGAACCGGTAACTCCACATTCCTTCCCCCTGATAAAACGACCGTTACTTTCCTCAGAGTTGTAATAATTGCATAAATAATCAACATCGGTAGAAACAACACCAAAGTGCAGATTGTAGCCTCCATCTCGATTGGTTTTCATTTCGTCCAGCAATTTTGAAATATCCTCCTGCAATTGTAACTGCTTACATTCCATGGATCTGGTATTATCCATCACCACAAGCAAATCAAGATTAAAACCGTAACGATTGTAGCTTTCTCCATCGTACAAATAACTTACAGATACATCTTCCTGATTTTCCACAGAATCATTGCTCCCCTCGGGAGCCGAATTACAAGCAATAAGAATAAAGACAATAATAAATAACCACATTCTCAAAATCATTATTTGATCCTTCCTGGAAAAACACTTCGGGGATGGTAGCCTATTTAGTTTCCAGACGATGACCCTCCATTTTAGGGATGGCAACTATTTAGTTGAGTTAAGAATTGAAAATGGATGTTGTTTTTAAATTTGAGGATGGAGATGATGAATTTGGAGAATATGAGGTCACAGATTCAGCAATAAAATTCTGCTCTGAAATTATTTCCAAAATGCTTGTGTCACAGGTTGTCACAAGTTCGGGGTGCAAAACCACAGAAAAAAACCATAACCCCGTTAGGTATTTTCTAACATATGTCATGTTATTGATATAAAAGATTATTTGTTTTGGTGGCTGGTTGTAATTGGCAGATATTTTGGAACAGAAAAGACCAGGTGGGATTCTTTTTTAATTCTTGTGTCACAAGTTGTCACAAGTTTGGAGTATAAAATCACCAAAAATCATAACCCCGTTAGGTGGTTTTTTTGAAATTTTTTCTGCTCTTATACTCTCCAATTCTTAATTCACTTTCGCTGATCAACTTGATTTTCCTGAT
>JAWLEA010000028.1:0-28844 GCA_041686345.1 Polyangia bacterium
ATTTCTTTTTCTTCTCATTTGTAGTCGACGATTTCGTTGTTGTTGTTTTCTTTTTCTTCTCATTTGTAGTCGACGATTTCTTCGCCTTCGTTGTTTGAGATTTCTTTTTCTTCTGTATTTTCTTTTTCTTCTGTATTTTCTTTTTCTTCTGTATTTGGTTCGCAGTCTTCTCACTCGTCGTTTTCTTATTCTTTTTTTCCAGTAGCGACGTCTGTGATAGCGCCGATGCCATCTGTGATATCTTTTGCGATGGTTGCGATAATAACGTACGGCTGTGTTGTAATATGTCCAGGAAGTGGGAACATAATATTTTCTGCCGCTTCGATAGTAATAGGGTTTGTTGTTACTTGAAAAATAAACCAGATGTCCATTATAAAAATATGGTTTGTAACCGGCATACGTGTAAGAAGTTCCACTATAACTTGAAGTTGAATGGTAGGTTCCTCTTGTACCGGGATGGCAACTGGCAAAGGAAATGGCTAAAAATGATAAAATAAGTGTTGAAAATCCAAGCTTTTTCATGTTTACACCTTTTAGTTGGTTCCTGTTCCAAAAAGAAAAGTTGTCGTCTGAGCAGGTTATTTGAATTGATCAACTTTGTTGTAACATCTTGAAATAGTAGTGGCTATATCTGCAAAGTTACTCCGTGCATCTGAGGCAAACTTCTTCCCTCAGCCAAAAACCACCATTCTGGGACGGGAACTAGTTAGTTCCCATCCCAAAAATGGATGTCATCGTCTGAACGCGGAATTTTACCTCATCTGCTTTATCGCAACTGCTTGAAATAGTAGTGGCTATATCTTCGCAGTTACTCCGCGCATCTGAGGCAAACTTCTCATTCAGCCGAAAACACCACTTCTGGGATGGGAACTAGTTAGAATAGGGTTGCCTTGATCATTAAAGATTTCAGTTTATTACTACAACTCAAACTTATAATGCTAAGGCACCCCTGTTAAAAAATGGGTAATTTAATTGAAAAAAGAAACAGACTTAACGATGTCGCCGTCTTCTTCTTTTGCGTTTTTTACGGTGACGTCTTTTTCTTCTTTTACGTGTTCTTTTTTTACGTGTTCTTCTCTTACGTGTTTTACGATGACGTCTTTTTCTTCTTTTACGTTTTCTTCTTTTACGTTTTCTTTTTTTACGTGTTCTTCTTCTACGTTTTTTACGATGTCTGCGTATTCTTTTTTTTCTGCGCCGACGATATCTTCTTCTTCTTTTTCTACTTACTCTTCTGCGCCAGTATTTTTTTCTGTGGTAACGTCGGTGCCATTTGCGATAACGAGTCCTGTGTCTTCTCCAGTATCTGACAGCTGTATTATAGCGAGACCAGGTGGAAGGGATATAAAATTTGCGTCCATTTCTATAATAATAGGGACGGCCTGTAGATGAAAAATAAACCAGGTGTCCATTGTAGAAATAGGGATTGTATCCTGCATGGGAATAAGATACTTTCCCCGGTCTGGTTCTGACATAGCAACCAGATGCTGCCATTACAGCCGAAAGCAGAATGGTTATTGTTAGAATGGTGAACTTTCTCATTATTACTCCTTTCAAATTTAGATGACCCTTACCCCAAAAACAACTGCAATCTAAAATTTTAAAATTAACAAATTAAATAGAGTTTAAAAAACCAACTATGTAATTATTTGAGTTGGTTTTGGAATTGGGGTAATAAAAGTTAAAATTTTGCTTTGAAACCAGGTTTTTGTTCTGAACCTGAAAAACATTAAGAAAATTACTAGAAAATTACTCCGGTTTTATTGACGTAATTCAAAACAGATAATTCATTTGAATTTGCACCCACATGGATTTACTTTAAAAATAGTGTAAATTTTTTTAAAAGCAAATAAGATTCCTGTTTAAAAATGAGAAATTTTCCATTGGAAATAAATTTGCCAGTGTTTACAGGGTTATGACAAAACTGATAAAGTTGAATTCCAAAGTACAAAAACTGTGTTTTGAGAATTAGTGACGACGGCGTCTTCTGCGAATTTTTCTGGTGCGACGTCTTCTGCGAATTTTTCTGGTGCGACGTCTTCTGCGGATTTTTCTGGTGCGACGTCTTCTGCGGATTTTTCTGGTGCGGCGTCTTCTAATTTTGCGTCGTCGACGACCACGAACTTTGCGACGCCAGTAGCGACGACGGTGGTAACGGCGATGCCATCTGCGATAGCGAGTTCTGTGTCTTCTCCAGTATCTGACAGCTGTATTATAGCGAGACCAGGTGGAAGGGATATAAAATTTGCGTCCACTTCTATAATAATAGGGACGGCCTGTAGCTGAAAAATAAACCAGGTGTCCATTGTAGAAATAGGGATTATAACCCGCGTAAGAATAAGAATAAGATCCACTTCCAGGTCTTGTTCTGACATAACAACCTGAAGCGAAAGTTACAAAAGAAATAACTAAAACAGAGGTGATAGTTAAAAATTTCCTCATCTTCTCTCCTTTCTGAAGTGATAATAAAACAATTATTTTTAATTTACCCTAAATCAGTGAAAAATTAAAGAGTGATTTAAAAGTTCCCTGAAATAGAAAGTGTTTAAAAGGTAGTTTTGAATAAATGGCATAAAAACAAATGTTAAAGCAGTAAAAAACCAAGAGTAAAAACCTGAGTTTGGTTGAAATCAATGGCGTCTTTTTCTGCGGACTCTGCGAACTTTGCGAATTCTGCGGACTCTGCGAACTTTGCGAATTCTGCGGACTCTATTTCTGCGATGGCGTCGTTGAATGGTACCCATTCTGCGTCTGTTTCGTCTTCTTCTTATATTTTTGTGTCGTCTGGTCCGTTTCCAGTAACGACGATGATGGTAACGACGATGCCATTTAGAATAGCGATAGCGATTTCGTCTCCAGTAGCTTGTAGCTGCGCGATAGCGGGTCCAGGTAGAAGGAATATAATATCTTCGTCCATAGCGGTAATAATAGGGTCGACCCGCGGTAGAGAAGTATACCAGTTGGCCATTATAATAATAAGGATTGTACCCCGCATAAGAATAGTCGGTGTTGGAGTAAGTGGTGTAACCGGGAGTTCCCGAGACATGGCAGCCGGCAGAAGCCATGACAAAAGAAACCGTAATGAATGCAGTTAAGATGAAAAACTTCCTCATGATTTTCTCCTTTTCAAAAAAATGATGATATAATTAGTTCCCATCCCAAACTTATGGGATGGGAACTAATTATCATGAAAAGTACGGAATAAAATAAATTTTATTCAAAAAACTTTATAACAAAGTTAAAATAGTTTATCCGTGGAAACATGGTGTTTAAGAACTGTGTACACTTTGCTCCAGGGACTGATTAATGAAAGTTATCCTGAAATTGATCCCTTTGTCATTTATTTCAAGAGTAGCCAAGGATGGAATTTTTTGATTGAATCCTTCTGGATCATTACGAGGTGCACACAGGGAGCCGGGATTCATGTATCTTATGTTGTTGATCATTTCATCTCGAGCTACATGAGTGTGTCCATACATGATTCCGTCAACGGGAGCTTGGATAAAATTTTCAACCAGGCGATAACAGCGATTTTTTACGTAGTCATAACTTCCGCCACTGCCATGAACAAGTCCCAGTCGGTATTTCCCGGAACACAACTCGATTACATGAGGATTTCTTAATAAACCATCATTGTTTCCTTGTATGAGTATAGTCTTAAATCCCATTAATTCAAAATCATTTATTACAGATGGATGGGTTATATCTCCCAAATGTATGAGATAGTTGATGTTATTTGACAAGTATTTTTCATGGAGGAGAGCTTTATTTGTGGAAGAAAGTGTATAGGAATGGGTATCACTGATAACTCCGCATTTTATCGGGTATCCTATATTGATTTTCTTGAATCTGTAGATGCCGCCCATTAAAAGTAACCTCAGACAATAATCCTTATTTTGGAATGAGAATCATTGTTTAAAACTGTATTTGAAATTAAAGTCGTTTTCCCTTGAAATATATTGGGTTGGAAACTGATTTGTATTATTCTGGAACAGAAATTTTGAATTAAAAATTATACATTTTTAAGATCAAAAAAAAAAGAAAAATCAAAAAAAAGTATATTTTATCAACAAAAATTCGAAAATAATATTAAGGAAATCCTTTTTAGGGAAATTTTCCCGGCAGACAATTTAAACTTGAATTGATCATTGGTTGGCAGTAAAACCATAAAGATTCTAAATACCAATGGTATTTTCTCTTTTCTTTGACGCCGACAAAAAATTTTGGAAAATATTGAGTTGTTTATGAGGTGAATTGCTTTGTTGAAAAGAAAATTGTTGTAATTATCCGAGGCTTGAAGAAATATTTTTTCTTCAAAAAAATATGAAAAAAATATGAATGAAAATAAAAATCTAAAATTCAATTTGAAAGCTGCGCAAGGTTTTTCCGATAAATTAATTGGAGAAATCGTGAGAATAATTTTTCATAATGAGAAAAATGGATTTACCGTAGCTGAATTCAGGGAAGAAGAAGCCGTCAGAACGATTACGATTATCGGTTCTTTTGTGGGGCCAGTAGCAGGAATGTGGCTGACCATTGAAGGAGAATGGAAAAATAACAAAAAATTTGGAAAACAATTGGAGGTAAAAAAATGGAAAACCATCAGTCCCAAATCCAAGGCTGGAATCAAAAAGTATCTGGCTTCAAGTTTTATCAAAGGAGCCGGTCCTTCAACTGCTCAGAATATTGTTGACAAATTTGGAGACAAGTCTCTGGAAATAATAGATAAATTTCCGGAAAAACTCGTACAGGTTCCCGGGATCGGCAAAAAAACGGCCAAAAAAATAAACAGTTCTTATCGTAAACATAAATATTTGAGTGAAATTATGGTTTTTTTGCAATCATATAATATCGGTCCCGCTACCTGCATGAAAATTTATAAGCGCTATGGCAAGGAAACGATAGAAAAACTGGAACAAGATCCCTATCGTATGACAGAGGAGATTTGGGGGATTGGATTTAAAAAGGCAGATCAGATTGCCAAAGAAATGGGAATTGACGAAAACTCACCGAGAAGAATAAGAGCTGCCCTGCTTTTTGCCATGCGTCAGGCTAAAAATAACGGCCATGTTTATTTGCCACAAGATCGGTTGATGGAATATACAAATTCCATTCTGGGGTTTTCCGATAAATTGGAAGAAGTGTTGGGAGCCATGGTGAAAGAAAAAAGTCTTCTGATTGAAGAAGACAGAGTATATTTGCCAAAATTGCTGCGCTCAGAAAAAAAATTGGCTGAAAATCTAATAAAATTCAAACAAAGTTCTTTTGAATCAATAAGTACCCCAAAAATTAAAAATTATCTTGACGATTTTGATGAATTTGAACTGGATCCCGTACAAATACAAGCCGTTAAAACAGCTCTGCAAGAAAAATTAACGGTTATAACAGGAGGACCGGGTACAGGAAAAACTACAATAATCAGGGTTCTTTGCAAACTTTTTGCAAAAATGAACAAAGATGTGGTTTTGGCAGCTCCTACGGGTAAAGCTGCCAAAAGATTGTCTCAAACTACCAGGATGGAAGCTAAAACCATTCATCGCCTGTTACAGTATAATCCTCATGAAAGATCTTTCATGAAAAACAATTCCAATCCCATCGATGCAGATTTGGTAGTAGTAGATGAAGTTTCCATGGTAGACATGCTTCTCATGCATGCACTGGTTAAAGCCGTTCCTTACCAAGCTCGCATGGTTCTGGTGGGTGATGTAAACCAGCTCCCCTCAGTGGGACCGGGTTCGGTTCTGGAGGATATTATTTCTTCGAAAGCTCTCAAGGTTGTTAAATTAACCAGAATTTTCCGGCAGGCTCGGGAAAGTGTGATTGTAAAATTTGCTCACGCGGTAAATAAAGGAAATATCATTGAAGATGGTAAAGGTGGAAATGGAGATCTGTTTTTTATAAAAAGGAAAGAAAGCGAGAAAATAGTCGAGTTGATAAAAAAACTGGTAACAGAAAATATTCCAAATACTTATAAACTGGATAATATAAATGATATTCAAGTATTATCTCCAATGAAAAAGGGGGATATAGGAACGGAAAATTTGAACCATGCTTTGCAGCAAGCACTGAATCCTCATGGGGAAGAGTTGATCTATTATCGAAAAAAATGGAAAAAGGGCGACAGAATAATTCAGTTGAAGAACAACTATGAATTGGAAGTATTTAATGGAGACACCGGTATTATATCCGATTTCAATCTGGAGGAGGAAAAGTTTACGGTAAATTTTGATGATCGACTGGTTGAAAGGGATTTCAGTGATTTTTCCGAAATGGATTTGGCATACGCAGTTACGATCCATAAATCTCAAGGGAATGAATATCCAGCGGTTATTATTCCTGTTCATACCAAGCATGCCATAATGTTACAGAGAAATCTCTTGTATACCGGAATTACCAGAGCTAAAAATCTGGTTGTTCTGATTGGAACCCGGAGAGCTTTGGGCATAGCAGTTTCCAATAATTTCAAGGTTAAAAGATACAATTGGCTTAAACCAAGACTGGCTCGTTATAATTGAATTTGCGATAGATTTTATAAAAACAGACTGAAATTTTGCCAACTTCGTCATCAGGTTATACACTGGCTCAAACAGATCTTTTTCCGATGTGAAAGGAGTAATTCAATTATGAGCATGCTTGCATCAGGAACTATAGAGCATAAAAAGTGTAATATTTGCGGTGCAAAAGTTACCCAAACAAGAAGAGGCAGATGTTTCAACTGTTACAATAAATGGATTGAATCCCAGCCCATTGCAGTAGGCGCCAGTTGCAGAGCCTGTGGTGAAAGGAGGAGGGACAATCTCCAAAGGGTTGAATTATTGGGAAGATGGTATTATTTCTGCCATATCTGTGCTTACAAAGCCGTGAGACTTGAACCCATGCCGGACAGTATAGATGGTGTCAAAGCCAGATTGGAAAGAAGAAGGCGATTTGGAGACAGGAGAGAACACAATCAGGAAGACAAACGCAAAATCAAAAGGGAACGCCGGGTTGGTGAGCGCCGGGTTGTAGTTTTGAGTGAAGAAGATATTCTTTATGACGAAGATCTTTTCCTGGATTATGATGAACCCATCGAAGGCGAAGCCACCGGAGTTTTTCAAAAGATTGACAAAAAAGATCTGGAAGAAAAAGATCTGGAAGAAAAAGATTCTCAAGATGAAATCAATCTGGAACTTTAAACTCTTTCCTCTGTTTGATTTTAATTCAATTCAAGTAAATTTCCCGATGTTTTCCAAAATCCCACCTCAAAACATTGTTAAGTTCCCCAGTTTTCCTTAAATTTGTAAAACAAACTAAAAGCTTTTAATAATGAAGTTTAATTTTCACTCTGAACAGGAGCAGATAATTGATGGAGCCAGAAAAAGTAATAATTTACGGAGCCACCGGGAAATTAGGAAGTGGAATAGCCAGCAAACTTTCCAGTTGGTTTCCTTTGAAAAATCTTCTGCTTTCGGGTCGCAACCCTCAAAAATTGCAAAAATTAAAAACTTTGCTTCAAACCGAACATCAAATCAGTAAGATATCGATTTTTGCAGAAGATCTGGTTTCAGCTTCTCGCAGAGAAGAAAATCGAAAGCAAGTCAAACATGAATTGGGGAATGATTTTCATCCGGATCTGGTGATCTTTGCTTTGGGAAACCATGTAAAAACTGCTAAAGGAGAAGATCCCCGGATATTTAAAGAAATATTTAACGTCAATGGTCTTGTTCCTCTTGAGGAGAGTTTTTACTGGTCTGGGAAAATGAAAAAAGGTTTGATTGTTTTCTTTTCTGATGCCATGTTGTCCAATCCTCTCAGGGATTATTCGGCCTATTATTGTGCCAAAGCTGCTTTGGAACAGATGACAAAACTGCTTGCTTTTGAATTGGCGCCTCAGATCAGAGTCAATGCAATTGCCCCGGGTATCATGAATCTTAAAAAAAATGCAGCTTCTGATGCACAAAAAAGATGGTCTTCTCTGGTTCCACTGGGCAGATTGGGAGGGGAAGATAAAATTTACAGTGCTTTGAAATATATGATTTCTGAAGATTATATCAGTGGAGAGATCCTCAGGATTGACGGGGGCTTGCATACTAATAACTTTTTATCTGTATAGTGCTCACTGCAAAAATAAAGTTGTTGTTTGTAACAGGTCATTTGTTTTTTTATAATAGTTGGAAAAATAGATTAAAAAACACTTTTCATATCTTTTTCATATCTTAATCAACTTCAACTCGACCATATTTTTTTATTTCAGGTTGGGTTAATTTTTTAATTGCAGGATAACAATGGTTAAAAAATCAGTTATTTCAAGTTATCTCCTCCTGTTTTTTATTTCAGGATGTGGTTTTCATCTGGTTTTAGGTGATAAGCAAACCGGTGAAGTCAAGATTTGCGATCGGAACAATTGTGCCAAGCAGCCTCGGGAACCGGAATCATGGATTAAAGTAACCATTGATCAGAAAAAGGCTCCCTGGGGGACAATTGTCAAAACACGCTGGTTTTATCTGGGTAATGGAAAAGACAGGCTGATCAGGGAAAAATTATCCGATTTGGAGGGTGCCCAGAAGGTTGTACATCTGGTCAGAGTTCCTAAAATTGGATATTGGAAATCAGGTAGATACAAAGTAATAGTAGAGGTGGACGGAAACAAGGAAAGAAAAGTTTTTTTCGAAGTAGCTGAACAAGAAAAGATGGAAGCAAAAGAAATACCAACAGAAAAAAACAAGCCCGAACAAGAAAAATTTGATGATATCCTTGACGATGATTTTTAATTTTATCTTATCCGATAACTAGTTCCCATCCCAAAAATGGATATCATCGTCTGGCGACGGAATTTTGCCTCATCTGTTTTGTCGTAACTGCTTTAAATAGTGGCAACTATGTCGGCGAAGTTATTCCGCGCATCTCAATCCAATTTCTTCCCCAGCCAAAAACACCACTTTTGGGATGGGAACTAACTAGAACTAACTACCCCTTATTTTAGATTTCTATTATCTGAAAGTTGAAAGTTTTGATGCCAGAGTCTGCTGAATCAAAAACAATTTTTAAATTTTTTCTTGCTCACCATTCCAGGGAGGATTGTTCTCATAAATGTTATGCTCTGCCTCTGGGCAAAAAAAGGTATTATATCTGTTCCCGTTGCCTGGGGCTTTATCCTGTCTTACTGGTTATATTGGGGTTGGATTTAGGTTTTGGTTTTAATATATCAACTTCCATGCGAGCTCTTGTTTTTTGGATTCTTATTCTCTATCCATGGAGTCACTGGGCGCGGGAGCACTATTTCCAGTCCAGTCGAGGGGGAATTTTTTTAAGAAGTTTTACGGGAATGATAGCAGGATCAGGATTGGGAATTCTATTGGCAGGACATTTTCGTCAGCCTTGGAATCCAAGTTTTACCTTTTCCGTAATCTTGTTGTCGGTAATTTCTTTTGTTGTTATTTTTTTGAAAAATTTTCTGGATTGAAACGAAAAACAGGAGATGTCAGGGAGAATTTGTATGGATAGAAAGGAATTGGAAAAGCAGTATCAAGAATTGATCGCCCAGGTGAAAAGGCACAATTATCTTTACTATGTAGAAAATGATCCGCAAATCGGTGATCGGGAATTTGATGAACTCTACAAAAAATTGGAAAAATTTGAAAATAACCACCCTGAATTGGTAGTAGACTATTCACCAACCCGCAGGGTTGGGGCCAAACTACCAAAAAACAGCAAATTTAAAAAAAGAGAACATCTCACTCAATTGCTATCTTTATCAAATACTTATAATATTTCAGAGATTATGGATTTTTTCACCAGAATCAAAAAAGGCATAGATTCAGAAGATAATTCCTGCCAGGTGATTTTAGAACCCAAATATGATGGGATCAGTATTGAGCTTGTCTATGAAAATGGAAAACTTGTCAGAGGGGTAACCAGGGGCGATGGGCTTGTCGGCGATGATATTACCCAAAATATTCGAACTATTATGGATATTCCTCTATCTCTCAGATCTTCTTATCCTGGTACACTTTCAGTTCGGGGAGAGGTTTATCTGACCTTTGATGAGTTTGATAAGATCAATCAAAGACGGGAAAAAGTTGAGCAAAAACCTTTTATGAATCCGAGAAATGCTGCTGGGGGAACTTTGCATCTTAAAAATCCCAAACTTGTTGCTTCCCGAAAGTTGCAGTGTTTTGTTTATGATCTTGTTTTTACTGATGGACCAAAATATGAAAGTCACCTGGATATAATTCAGGATTTGAAAAAATTTGGTTTTAAAACAGTGGATCATTTTGAAAAATTGGATATCTATCAAAGCGAGATCAGTTCAGAAATTAAGAAAAAAATTGGACAGTGGGAAAAATTGCTTCCTACTTTGCCTTATCCTGTGGATGGGATTGTTTTCAAGGTTAATTCAATTGCTCTCAGAGAAAAATTGGGAACAAATATCAAGGATCCAAAATGGGGGTTTGCTTATAAATTTCCTACCCGGGAAGTACCAACAATTCTGAAGGATATTGAATATAATATAGGCAGAACCGGTGCTTTGACCCCGGTGGCAATTTTGAAACCTGTACTGATCGATGGTTCTGTTGTCAAAAGGGCTTCTCTCCATAATTTTGGAGATATTGTCAAAAAAAAACTGAATAAAGGGGACAAGGTGCTGGTTAAAAAAGCCGGTGAAATCATTCCGCAAGTAATCAAAAAAATTGATAATCAAGATGAGAAATCTCTGATAGAACGCCCCCTCAAATGTCCGGTTTGTCATAGTCGACTGGAAGAACGAAGTGAATCGGATCAGAAAAACGATATTCAATTATTTTGTCCCAATCCACATTGCAAGGATCGAATGATCCAGTCTCTCATATATTTTGTTCAACGCAATTGCATGAATATTGATTTGGTGGGAGAAAAAATCATTACCAGATTGTTTGAAAGTGGTTTGGTTAGAAAACCAGTCGATCTGTATAAACTGAAGGAAGAAGATCTTTTGCAATTGGAGTTGATAGCCGAGGTTTCAGCTCGCAAAATTATTGAATCAATTGAAAAAAGCAAAAAAGTAGAGTTTTATAGATTTATTCGTTCTTTGGGAATCCCCAATGTGGGAGAATTTGTTGCCAAAAAATTGGCCGGGTATTTTTCAACTCCTAAAAATATGATTGAACAGATAGAAAACAGGTCTGTTGCAACGGTGTTTGATGAGTTAATCGGCAGAGGTGAAAAAGAAATAAAAGGAATAGGAAAAATAACTGCCTATAAAATAATCGAATATTTTCAAAACAAGGAAAATCTGGAACAAATTAAGCAGATTACAGATATTTTACAGATTGAGAATAGCAAGAAAAAAGCTGCTTCCGGGCAATTTGCTGATTTAAAATTTTGCCTGACTGGAAAATTGTCCCTTCCCCGCTCTGAAATAAAAAAAGAAATAGAAAAAAATGGCGGAAGAGTGGTTACAACTGTATCCCATCAAACTGATTACCTGGTAGCAGGAGAAAAACCAGGTAGCAAGAAAACAAAAGCTGAAAACCTGGGAGTAAAGATTTTGGATGAAAAGCAGTATCGTTCACTTTTGAACTAACTGTGAAGTTACTTCGCGCATCTGAGGCAAAATTCTTCACCAGCCAAAAACACCACTTCTGGGATGGGAACTAACTAGTTCCCATCCCAAAAAGGAAGGTCATCGCCTGAATGCGGAATTTCACCTCATCTGCTTTGTCGTAACTGCTTGAAATAGTGTCAACTATGTCGGCGCAGTTACTCCGCACATCTGAGGCAAACTTCTCATTCAGTCAAAAACCCCCATTCTGGGATGGAAACTAACTAATTTTTGGAAGAACTATTCTTTTTATTCGAGTTTTTCTTTGATTTTTTTGTTTGTGATTGCGGGGAAGGGGAAGATTTTGTTTGTTTTGAACCGGTAGTTTTATTTCTGTTTGTTGAATCTGGTTTGCTTTTACCTGTATTTCGGTTTGAACTCTTTT
Source organism: Polyangia bacterium (assembly GCA_041686345.1). Lineage (GTDB taxonomy): Bacteria > Myxococcota_A > Polyangia > HGW-17 > HGW-17 > JAQICJ01. The sequence goes on from JAWLEA010000028.1 coordinate 11,946, forward strand.
TGCCGCTACCGCTGCTTTTGGATTTAGAATTTGGCTTTGCTTTTTTTTGTTTACTTTTTTTGTTGTTGTTTTTGCTTTTTCCACTTGTTTTTGTGCTCTGACTTTTTTTATTGTGGGAGCCTTTTGAATTTGAACTTTTGTTGGATTTCTGGTTTCTAGATGAATTGCTTTTAGCTTTTTTGTGCTGAGTGGAACCTTTGCCTGATTTTTGTTTGCGATTGTTGTTACTGGTTTTATTGGATTGTTTGTTGGAACTTTTATGGGTATTCTGCTTGTGGCTTTTGCTTTTTGCTTTATTTCCAGAATGTTTTGAACTTTTATTGGATTTCTGGTTTCTAGATGAATTGCTTTTAGCTTTTTTGTGCTGAGTGGAACCTTTGCCTGATTTTTGTTTGCGATTGTCGTTACTGGTTTTATTGGATTGTTTGTTGGAACTTTTATGGGTATTCTGCTTGTGGCTTTTGCTTTTTGCTTTATTTCCAGAATGTTTTGAACTTTTGTTGGATTTCTGGTTTTTATTGTTGTTTCCTTTGCTTTTGCCGGATCTTCGCCGGTTTTGGGAGGGCTTTTTTTTGCTGGTTGCAGGTTTATTTGACTGGGAGCCTCTTTTTCCATGATTGGTAATTTCATCATTTTTGCTCAGTTTGGGCTCATCACCTTTTTTTACAGAATTAAAACTTATCTGATTTCCATTTTTGTCGTAAAGTTCCAGTTTATAAAATTTCTCTTCAAGTTTTTCAGAAATTTTGAAGGTGATTTCTTTATGATAACTTTTCTCAAGGGTGCATATTTTTTGTTTTTCCTTATTAAAAATTTCATTGGCAAATTCCGGAGTGCAATTAACATGAATATTTTTGATATCTTTTTGATAAATAAATGAACCAATTTCTCTGATAGCGTAATAAGTCTGAGGGGCAATTTTTTTGGTAAGTCCGGTACCTCGGCACTGACTGCATCGCTCATAAAGTTGTTTTTTATATGCTTTTTTGACTCTTTGCCTGGTGATTTGCAAGATTCCGAATTTTGAAATTTTCAGGATATTGGTTTTGGCTCTGTCTTTTTTGAGATTATTTTTGAATTTGCGTTCTACTGCTCTTTTTTGCTTGTTGTCCCACATATCAATCAGATCACAGATGATCAGGCCTCCGAGATCTCGAAGACGGAGTTGACGACAGATTTCATCAGCCGCCTCCATATTTGTTTGATAGATTGTTTCTTTGAGATTTTTGTGTTTTTTACGACTTCCACTGTTTACATCAATAGATACCAGAGCTTCTGTTGGTTCAATGATTATGGAACTGCCCTGAGAAAGATAGATGGTTCGTTTATAAATCTCCTCTATCTGCTTTTCAATATTATAGGCATGAAAAAGAGGGACGGGTCGATTATAATGATAAACTCTGGTTTTACCCCTGGGCATGGCAATTTTAAGAAAGTCTTTGGTTTTTTGAGCAATATTATAATTATCTACAATAATTTTGGAAATATCATTGCTGATAACATCACGAATAGTTCTGATTACCAGGTCTGTTTCTTTATAAATCTCTGAAACGTCTTTTTTTTCTTTTATTCTGGAGCGGATGGTTTTCCATAATCTTTTGAGATAGGCCAGATCCCTTTTAAAATCATTTTTTGGTTTTCCCATGCCGGCGGTTCTCATTATAACTCCGAATTGTTGTTTTTGTCGATCATCATCGGAGATATCTCTCAGTATTTTTTTAGCTCTTTTTCTTTCCTTTTCATCTTCTATTTTTTGACTGACTGCAATATTGCTCATCCAGGGAAGTAATACCAGAAACCTGCCCGGTAAAGAAAGGTAGGTAGTTATGGCAGCTCCTTTGTGTCCCAGTTCTTCTTTGGTTATTTGAACAGGCAGAAGTTGTCCTACCCGAATCAACTTTTCAATGGATTTTTTCTTATTACGATGGTTGCTGGAACTTTTGCTGTTTTTTTTGTTGTAATAAAAGCGGGGATGGATACCGGAAACGTGCAGAAAAGCATTTCTATCACTGCCGATATCCACAAAAGCTGCTTGTAAGGAAGGTTTGACGGAAATAATTTTGCCCATGTAAATATTGCCGACATTGGCATTGTCATGGGGATGTTCCATGAAAAGATCTTCAATTTTGTTGTTTTTATCTGTAATGACTATTCTGCACTCTTCATCGGGCAGAAAATTGATTAACATTTTTTTGTTCATTTTGTTTTCCTGTATTTGCTAAGTTCAGCAGATGCAAATTCCAGAATTTTCCGAGCCAATTGAGCTTTTGAGGTTTCGGGAACCAGAAGGTGTTTTTGGTGGGAAATCAGGATTATTTGATTTGTATCTGTTTGAAAACCTTTATTTTCTTTGTTGACAGAATTGGCAATTATCAGGTCGCATTTTTTAGCGTCCAATTTATTTTTGCCTGCTTTGATCAATTTTTCAGGATCTTCAATTGTTTCAGCAGCAAAGCCAATAAGGTATTTTGATTTTTCTTTTTTTTTATTTAATTCCCCTAATTTTTTTAAAATATCAGGGTTTTTAGTTAGTTTTAGTTTAATGTCAACCGGCTGGGTTGATTTTTTCAATTTTGTTTCCAATTGTTGTTTACAGGTCCAGTCACCGACAGCTGCCGCCATGATGATCAGGTCACTGCTGGAAAATTCATCCAGAACGGCTTTTTGCATTTCTTTGGTGCTGGAAACCTGCAAATGGGGAATATCATTTGGGAGAGGGACGCTGGTGTGTCCGGCAATCAACATGACTTGAGCACCCATTTCCCGGGCAGTTCGAGCCAGATGAATTCCGGTTTTTCCACTGGCCGGATTGGAAATGAATCTGATCGGGTCTATATATTCCCTGGTTGCACCAGTGGTTATGAGGATTTTTTTATTTGCAAATTCTTTGTTTTTACTTTTGAATTCAAGCAGTTGTTTGATTATCTGTGCTGGTTCTGTCATTCTTCCGGGACCACTGGTTTTACAGGCTAGTTCTCCTTGGGACGGACCAATGATGGCAGCTCCTCTCAGTTTGAGAGTTTGGATATTTTTTTGGGTGGCGTCATGAAGATACATTCTGGTATTCATCGCCGGGGCTATAAAAAGTGGAGCAGAAAGAGCAAGAAGTGTGGTAGAGATGAGATCGTCAGCTATACCATTGGCCATTTTGGCAATAATATTGGCAGTGGCGGGAGCCACCAGAACCAGATCTGCCCATTGAGCCAGTTCAATGTGAGCAATATCAAAGTTTATAGAGTTTTCACCTTTGAAAAGACGCCAATAAACGGGATTGCCGGAAACAGTGCTGAGACTGGTTTCGCCGACAAAATTTCGGGCATGTTCGGAAAGAACCACCTTGACCTTGAATCCTTCTTTTATCAGAAGACGAACAAGTGAAGGAGTTTTGTAAGCTGCAATTCCTCCGGTAATGCACAATAAGAGATTTTTAGTCATCTTGGTTCCACTCTGCTATGTTTTTTTGTTGCTTGGGGTTTACAACCAGTGTGTTGGCTGGAACGTCTTTCATTACAGTAGTGCCGCTGCCGATATAAGCATTGTCTCCAACTGTTACCGGAGCAATTAATTGGGAGTCTGAGCCGACAAAAACCTCTTTGCCCAAAGTAGTGACAAATTTATTGGTGCCGTCATAATTACAGGTTATGGTTCCAGCTCCAATATTTGAATTTTCTCCAATAACAGCATCTCCAAGATAAGAAAGATGGCTGGCTTTGACACCTTCTCCCAGCCTTGTTTTTTTGGTTTCCACAAAGTTTCCGATTTTGGCTTTGTTTCCAACCACAGTTTCTGGTCTCAAATGGGAAAAAGGACCGATCTGTGCTTTGTTTCCTATGACAGAATCTTCAATTACACTGTAGGGTTTGATCAAAGCTCCATCTTCAATTATGGAATCGGAAATGATAGAACCTTGGGAAATTCTGCAATTTTTGCCAATTACAGTATTTCCTCTGAGAGCAACATCTTTTTCTATTATTGTATCTTTACCAATTTCAACTTCAGTTTCTAGATAAACTTCATCAGGATTGATGAAACCAACTCCGGCATCCATGAATTTTTTTGTCAATTGTTGCTTGCGGATCTTTTCTCCTTGAGCAAAATGGGTGCGGGTATTAAGTCCGAGCAATTCTTCAGAAGGGGTTTTTATTATTGTGATTTCAGAATCGGAAGGTACTTCATAGATAAGATCAGTGAGATAAAATTCCTGTTTTTTATTTTTGTTTTCAATCTTATCTATGGCGGTCCTGAGCCATTGCGCCTGAATGAGATAAATACCTCCATTGCATTCTTTTATTTTATTATCCTCTTCTTTCAATTCTTTTTGTTCGATGATACCCACAGCTTTGTTGTTTTTCCTGATAATTCTGCCATATCCATGTGGATTTTCCGGTTCAAAGGAGAGAAGGCTGAAAATACTGTTGTTAAGATGGTGACGGGTGATTAATTTTTCCAGAATCGACAGGCTTAAAAAGGGAACATCTCCTGCCAGAATCAAAATATCTCCTCGAAATTTTACGAGTTTTTCCAGACCCTTTTTAACAGCATGGGCGGTTCCTTTGGGTTCTCCCTGATCTACCCGGTCAAAATCATTAAAAACGTGGGAAACTTCAGTAATTATTTTATTTTTCTGGTGGCTGACAACGTATACAACCTGATCCGGTTGCAACTTTTTTAGAGTTTTGGACAGGGTTGTAATAACTTTTTCTCCGGCAATTTCATGGAGGAGTTTTGACTTGGAAGATTTAATCCTGGTGGATTTTCCAGCAGCCAAAACAATAGTTGCCAATTTGCTCATAGAAGTAAACTCCTTTTGATAGCCGTTTTACAGATCAGAAATTTACGGCTGTTTGTATATACAAGAATTAAGATGCATTAAAAGGTACAGGAAGTTCCAGTTTGAAAAAGAAACTGCCCGACAGATTGAACATCCAGATCTGAGTTTCACCCTGTAATAATCAGAATTATTTGAAAAAAATCAAATATTAAATCATTTTTTTTATCTTTTGAGGAAGGAGGGCGTAAAAACAAGCCAGGAGAAAATCTGTTCAATATTTGCAATGATTGGGTTTGGTTCTTTCATTGTCTGTTCTGACGGCACAGAGTTTTCCGCACATTGTACAGACGTCGTCACTGGCAGCTTCACTGTTTTCTTTGTAGCGTTCAGCTTTTTCAGGATCAAGTGCCAATTTGTACATTGCTTGCCAATCAAGATTTTTGCGGGCTTTACTCATTTTGTTGTCCCAAGCTTTTGCTCCTTTGACTCCTTTGACGATATCTCCGGCATGGGCTGCAATTTTACTGGCAATAACCCCTTCTCTGACATCGTTTTTGTCTGGAAGTCTGAGATGTTCGGCCGGGGTTACATAACACAGGAAATCAACTCCATAAGATGAAGCCAAAGCACCACCAATAGCACTGGTGATATGATCATAGCCGGGAGCAATATCGGTGACAAGTGGGCCCAGCACATAAAAAGGAGCATTCTGACAGAGTTTTTTCTGCATTTTTACGGAAGCTTCAATTTGATCGACAGGAACATGTCCGGGGCCTTCAATCATTACCTGAACTCCGGCTTCGCGGGCTCTTTGTGCCAATTCTCCCAGAATCATCAACTCGGCAATTTGGGGACTGTCATTAGCATCATTAATACTGCCGGGTCTGAAGCCGTCGCCAAGACTGAGAGTAACATCGTGTTCGAAGCAGATATCCAGAAGTCTGTCATATTGCTCAAAAAGTGGATTTTCTCTGCCAGTATTCAGTATATATTTAACCAGAAGGGAACCCCCTCTGCTGACAACTCCGCTGATACGCCGGTTATTTTCAAGAAAGGGCAGAGTTTGCTTGGTGATTCCACAGTGTACGGTAATAAAATCCACTCCCTGTCGGGCTTGTTTTTCAATTACTTCATACAATTTATCAGAATCAAAATTTTCGGCTTCATATTTGGTGGCCAATTCATAAATAGGAACAGTGCCAACCATTACCGGGCTGTTTTTGATGATAGTTTTGCGAATTTCATCGAGATCACCGCCGGTTGACAGATCCATAACAGCATCAGCACCGAATTTAGTAGCTATATTAAGTTTTTCTATCTCTTCTTCTTCCAGATTTTTGAGATTGCTGGCTCCAATATTTGCATTTATCTTGGTTCTTAGATTTTCACCTATTCCAACGGCATAAAAATTACGGTGTTTATTATAAGGAATTACCACCTTCCCCTGAACCACAAGTTCTTTAATTTTCTCGGGAGAAATTCCCTCATATTTTGCTACTTGTTCCATTTGTGGAGTGATAATACCGTCTTTGGCTTGGCTGAGTTGTGTAGTCATTTGGATCCTCCAGAAAGTCACTCTATGCAACCAGATATTTTGGTCAAGCTGAATTTTAAAAAGTTGAAAAGTGAAACTACTGGATTTAAACTTGGAGCTTATTCTTGGATCCCTTTGAATATTTACAGAATTTTATCACTGAACATAATTTTTTGATTGCAGAAAACAGAGGGATTATTATTTCCAGAAATTTGGTCGAAGAGATGCTTTTTCGTAAGTGCTTTTGATAGGTTTGAGAAAATTATTGAATTTGAATCTTAAAACTCCCGGATAGGAACTGAGAAAAGTGGCTTTGGTTTTGCCGAATTTGATACCGCCTGCAGCAGCTCCGCCCATTGAGCCCAGACCTGAAGAACCTACGGATCTGACGGCATTCCGGGCAGCCTTTACAACAGAAGCAGGTAAATTACGGTTAATCTGAACAAAGGAAGCGTTGGGAACAGTTCCGGCAGAAAAAACCCGGGTTAAACCTGAAGCCATTTTATTGGGAGCAAAAACTGCATCTCCGGCTCCATTTCTCACAGTTTGTACTGCTGAAGCCAGATCTGGGACAATTTTAATTTTGCCGAAATATTTGGAAGCGTTTATTTCGCCGTGAAGCAATCCGGTGGCAAAGGAAGATTCTGACCCTCCGGCTCTGGCCATAACCAGAGTTTTGCCCTTGAGGGCTTTGAAGCTGCTGCCCAATCTGGAAAACAGACTCCAGGCTGTTCTGGAACCCCCACCATATCTGCTGGTGGCCAAAACCTTGAAACTGCTTCTGTGAGTGGAGACATAAACAGGATCTACAATTGCAAAGTCAAGTTTGCTCATGGCTCCAGCAAAAGAACCAACTGAAGAATAAGCCCTGCCAGAACATGGAATTTTGAGAGTACTGCTGACATAGCGGGATAGATTTTTTATGTAGCTCCAGCGTTGGGAGTTGGAACTGAAGGCAGTGTTGGGAGCATAGATACCAAAACTCAATTTTTTTGGCATATTTTTTGATTTGGTTTTATTTTGGGCTCTGGTGTTGGAATTGAAAACAAAAAATATGATAAAAATAAAAAACGCATGTTTTTTCATGTTGAAACTCCAAATTTGGACCTTGAAACGGAAACCGGATGTAATTTGTATTAGTAACCAAAAAGTTGTTTTTTGATCCTGACCAGTCTTTTTACTTTTTTGCCGCCCAGACCGGCATTTTTACATTTGCTGAGATATTGGAAAGACAATTTTGAATTTCCAAGATTATGGTAATGAGCTCCCAAATTGCAGTTGGCTCTGGAATTACCCAATGCTCTCCAGATGGCGACAGCCTGCCCAGTTTTACCTGTGCGGTAAAGAGCCAGGGCTCGATTGAGTTTAACCTCACTGGAACGGGCTGATTTGGGAATCAGGTTGAAATAGACCAGGGCTTTTTTGTTATTGCCTCTTTTTAATAATCTTGTTCCCATGATGGCATCACAGGAATAAATAAAGTTACCGATCCGGGATTTGATATTTTTGGGAAGTTTGGAATAGATTGTTTTAAAGGCATATTTGGCATTGTCAAAATTTCTTCTGCGATAGGTGATATATGCGTTGATCAAATCAGGTCCAAATTTTCGGTAATCTTGTTTGAACAGGGATTTCATGGTGCTGGTCTTGCCTATTTTATTGATTGAAGTAGAAGCCAGTTTGTAATTTTCCTGTTCGATATAAGCCATTGCCTTGAGGAAAAGCAATTGTTTTTCTTCCTTGTCCGAGAGGGAAACATTGTATTTATTGATTTCTTCGAGATCTTCAAGAGCTTTGGCTCCTTTTCCTGTGGTGAGGTATTGGGAAGCTCGAGCTATCAGACTTCCAACCAGGTTGTTGGCAATGGATTTAGCCAATTTGGGACGATTGAGGGAATTTGACCAGGCGTTTTTCAGAACTTCTACAGCTTGAAAAGATTTACCTGTAGCCAGATAGGCAACACTGAGATCCATTTCAACTCTGGCCTGAACTTCGGAAGAGCGTTTTTTTGCTCTGGTTCGGCTCAATTCCAGTAATTTAACAGCCTCTTCATATTGTTTTTTTTCGAGATGTAATCTACCCAGTAAACGATTGAAATAAAAGTCATTGGGAAGTAGTTTCAGCCCTTTGTCAATAAAGGTTTTACTTTTGTCAAGGTTGTTTTTTATGAGATATAAAAGGGCAATATTCCTTATAATATTGGTGTTCTCGGGAGAAATTTCATGGGCGGAATTGAGCAGTTTTAAACTGTAGTCAAAATCGTTTTTCATCAGTTTTTCATAACTGATTTTGGCCAGATTTTGAACAGAGTAGAGCCTGGTTTGTCTGTGTTCCGGTCGCAGTTGGCGGGCTTTGGTGAGAATTTGGCGGGCTTTTTCATTTTTGCCGTATGCATAGGCTATCATCCCCAAGATTGTATAATAACCAGGGTTTTCAGTTTCTTTGTCATAATTTTTTAGGATATTGTAAGCCTTTTTGAGTTTCTTTGTTTTAAAATAGGAATAAGCCAGGGGAAGTAATATATCAAGATCTTGGGGCCAGATTACAGCTGCCTTTTTCATTGTTTCCAAGCTTTTTTCATATCTTTTCAGATTAATATTTCCGACTCCCAGTTTGATATAAGCTTTTTTAGCATTTTTGTTGAGTTTAATGGCTTGTTGGTAGGATTTCAGTCCCTGATTTTTGCGTCCTGTAGCAAAGTAGAGATCACCAGCAAGGATATGGGCATAATGATCTTTGGGTCTTACTTTGAGATATTTTTTTACAAAACCAATAGCTTTGAGGCCGTTGCCTGCATAAAAATGTGAAATAGCCAATCCCAGATAAATTTTTGGTTTCTTTTTGGAATATTTTTTAATTTTGCGGTAATAAATAAGAGATTTGGAGTATTCTCCATTTTTCCTGAGAGCTTTTGCAGTGCACCACTGAGCAGAAGGATAGCGGCTTTTAAGCTTGAGGGATTCTTGGCAATAATCCAGTGCTTCTTTGTATTTTTCAAGATGGATGAGGGTTTCACCAAGCCTGAAGTTAACTTTGTAATCAACTTCTTTTTTTATTTCTGCAGGTCTGTTTTTCAAAAAAGCTCTGAAATATTTGGCAGCTTTTTTCCAGTCGTTGGTTTTTTGATAGTAGCGGGCCAAGCCTATTTTATTGGCCGGTTCGTAGTAGGCAAGAAAAAGATCACTATTGGAAGTTATCGCTTCTTCAAGTTTTTTGGTTCCTTCTTTAATTTTACCCAGAATTTGAGCCGAAAGACCATACCATAACTTGATGCTTGCACTATCTGGATTGTTTTCGAGACCTTTACCCGAGATTTCAAAGGCTTTTTTGAAATTACTTTCGGCATATTCGATGGATGCAAGTTTTTCCCAGGCTGAAGCCAGATTTGGATCTATCTTTATTGCTTTGTTGAAAGCAGATTTGGCCTTTTCAATGTTTCCCGAATCGATTGCCCTTTCTCCCTTTTTCAATTGGTTGATGGCATCTCGAGTAGCTCCGCTGGACTGAGCTGATACCCCCTGACTGAAGGAGAGTATCAGGAAAGCCGGCAGTAGAGTAATGTAGATATATTTTAAAAACATTTTAAATTATCCTGATGTCAAAAAATGATAATAAAATTTTGTCTGAATTTTGAAATTGAAAACTGTGAATAATCCAGTTTCCAAAGATTTAATCCGGTTTTCAATTATTAACTTTCATTTTTTTTGATTTTGCCAAGAATCATAGTGTGATCATCCTGATGCTCAATTCCAGCATAGAACTCTTCTGCATCTTCAATGATACCTTTTTTCAATTCAGGCAAGGGTTTGTTGCGATGTTTTTTTATTGAACGTCTGAACCTTTTGTCGGTATATTCATTATCGTCGGGATTGACATCTTCAATGATACCATCTGTGTACCAGATGATAAGATCATTTGCAGACAAAGGTTTTTCCTTGATCTCATATTCGCCTTTTTTAGGTTCGCCGAGGCGATTTCCTCTGGCCATCAGTTGGATGAATTTGCCTTTTTCTTCGTTGAAAAGATAGGGAAAATTGTGCCCTGCATTGGCGTAAATAATTTTGTCGTTTTTATTGTCGATAATTGAGGCAAAACAGGTCATAAAAAATTGACCCTTGCCGCTTTTGTGGATAACTTCATTGAGAATGGTCAAAAGGGAGGCCAGATCCGGAATGAGATTTTCTACCGCAAATATAGTGTCACAGGCACTTTTGGCAGCTGCTGTGATCATGGCGGCGGGAACACCATGTCCGGTAACATCACCGATAATCACCAGGACTCTGTTATCGTCCAATTGATAATATGACCACCAGTCTCCCCCGGTTTCCGAGGCCGGAAGAAAGTGTCCCTGAATGTCAATATGAGGTAATTCATGGACTTCGTCGGAAGAGGGTACCAGAGTTTCCTGAATTGTGCGGGCAACTTCCAATTCTTTGGCCATCACAGCTTTTTTCTCTGTTTCCTGGAGCAAAATTACCAAGTTTTCTGCCATGAAGTTAAAACCTTCACCCAGAATTTCCACTTCGTCATTGGTTTTTATATTGACTCTGTGTCCCAGATCCCCTTTGGCAAAAACTTCAAAACTTTTAACCAGACTTTTAATGGGCCGAGTGATTCTGAGTCCTTGGAAAATGGAGAGCAAGGTTCCCAATGCGAGAAGGATGGCACCGAAAATGAAAATGTTCTTCAGAGCTTCAGCCTTATCCTTCTTGAGGGAGATTGCCAGTTTTTGTTCATAGTTTTTAAGTGATTTAAGATTATAAAACATGGCAACATTACCCAGATAGGAACCTTCTTCGATTATGGGTCGGATAAAAAGCATTCTTTCTGAACCGTCCTGGCAGGTTTTAATTTTGCCGTTTATTCTGGAAATAATATCTCTGTTTTCTGGTAATCCAATTTGTTTTGGTTTACTGACTTTATCAGAAGGTAGTTTGGCTTTATCGTTGCCTTTCTTGACCAAAAGTTCACTCCAGGGAAAACCGGAAAAATTTATAACTTGTTTGCCGTTGAGAGAAGGATCTCCAGTAAGGTAAACTTTGTCTTCTTTGATTACTTTGGCATTGGGATGTCTGGAATCGTAAAAGGAAACCAGATTTCCCCTGCTGTCAAAAACACTAATTACATCAACTTTTTTATCTTCACGGCCAATGGGAGGAATAACTCTGGCTAATTCGTTCCATTCGCTTGATTTGATAAATTTTGATGACAGTCTTGCCAGGGAAAACAACTGAGCTTTTCCTGCAAATTCAAGGTTTTTGATGTATTGTTCTTTCTGTTGTTTGCCAGTTTTTGTGTAAACTTCGGTCAACCTTGTGGTGCTGAGATAGCCAAATCCGCCCAGCAGTGCCAGAATGGTAAAGAGAGTTCCTAAAATTATTCGCCATGCAATTGATATTTTTTTTCCAACCATATTTCACCTTTTTCTCCTTGGATTAATTTTACAGCATAAATTCTTGTTTTCCAAGATTGAAATGAACAAAAATCATAAAAGATTTTCTATACCTGCTTGTTAAAAGCTTGCAGGTATTTTATCTGATTTTCTTGGATCAGATGGTGGATATTTATTTTCAGGGTAAGTTTGAATGATTCTGGAAGGGGAATTAATAGGGGGATATCAGAATTTCCCGCTGGTGAGAATTGTTGGGTGGTGAGACGATTCCTTCAGCTTCCATGCGCTCGATAATTTTAGCTGCTCGATTGTAGCCGATACTTAATCTTCTTTGCAGATAAGAAATGGAAGCATTCTGATCACGTTTGATTATACTGATTGCTGCATCCCATTTGGGATCCAGAGGCTCGTCAGTTATATCTGGCAATTCTTCCTGGGGCGGTTTGATGATTGAAAGATTATAATCGGGTTCATCCTGTTCTTTAAGGTGTTCAACAACTTTTTGAATCTCCTTGGTGGATACATAAGAACCGTGAACCCTGACAGGAGCAAGTCCCTTGTGAGAAAACAACATGTCACCGTTCCCCAGCAGAGTTTCAGCACCCCTTTGATCCAGAATGACTTTGGAATCTATTCCTGATGATACCATAAATGAGATCCTGGAAGGGAAATTACTTTTGATCAGTCCGGTGATTACATCTGTACTGGGACGTTGAGTGGCTACAATCAGATGAATTCCAACCCCTCTTGCTTTCTGGGCAATTCGGGCAACAGCAGTTTCAACTTCTTTTGCTGCCACCATCATCAGATCGGAAAATTCATCTATAACTATGACTATTTTGGGCAAGGTCTCGGGACATTCTATGCCTCTGGATCTGATCTCTTTGATGGTCTCATTGTATGAGTTCAGATCTCTGACTGAGAATTCAGAAAGGAGACCGTATCTTCTTTCCATCTCTCTCACAGCCCATTGCAGTGCCATATTGGCTTTTTGAGGATCTGTAACCACGGGAAGCAGCAAGTTGGGAATATCGTTGTAGATTGAAAGCTCAACCATTTTGGGGTCAATCATGATAAATTTAACTTCCTCTGGTGTAGCTCTATATAAAATACTGGTGATCATAGTGTTGATCCCAACACTTTTTCCTGATCCGGTTGCTCCTGCAACCAGCAGATGAGGAGCGGAGGCGAGATCACAGGTAATAGTATTGCCTTTGATATCTTTTCCCAGTACCATATTCAACTTGGAATCGGATTTGGAAAATTCTGGATCTGTAATTTCTTCTTTTAAATACACTATTTGTCTTTTTTTATTGGGGACTTCTATTCCCACTGCAGATTTTCCGGGAATAGGAGCTACTATTCGGACTCTGGTTGCGGCAAGGGAAAGAGCCAGGTCTTTATTTAATTTTTCAATTTTATTGACTCTGGTACCAACTTCGGGAACGAACTCATACATGGTAACCACTGGACCATTGTGAATTTCGGCCACCTTGCCCTCGATCTTGTAATTTTTAAGAGTGGTTATCATTTTTTTGGAAAGTTGAAGCATTTCCTTGGAAGAAAGATCATTGTCATTCATATCTTTGTAGTCAAGAAATTCTGTAAGAGGAAGTACAAAACCGTCATCCTGATTTTCATTGTCAAATTTGGAAATGGAGTTGATTTCCGAGGTGTTTCTTTTTTCCATTTTGTTGATAACAGGCAAAGCTTCTTCTGTTTTTTCTTCCGGGAGTTCATTATTTGCGGAAAAATTCTCTGATGACAGCTCAACCTCGGTTTGTTTTGAAGTTGGTTGCGGCTTTTTGTTTGTGTCTTTCTTTTCCTGGTTTTGTTCCTTGTTAGTGTGATGATTATCGGTTCCTGGTTTGACAAATACTTGGGCATTCATGGGCTTGGTGCCTTTGTGGACTTTTACTTCTTTGTTTGGTGTGACTGTGTCTGGCACAACTTTGTCCGGCTCGAGAATATCTTCTTCAGTTTTCAATTTGGCATCTCCAGTTCTGTTGCTGACATAATAATCCTCTTCAACTTCTTCCCATTGAAAAAGTGAAACCATGAATTGTCCGGCTATTACCGCAATTTCCCATAGATTTTTTATTATTTTGAGAAAAAATTTGCTGGTAATCAGAAAAGCTTTAACTGGTGACACCTGAGTTGCCATTATCAATGATAATAGCATTATTACGATGGTAATCAGAAATGTTCCTGCCTGGGAAAAGAATGATATTCCCATGGTTCCAAGAATTTCCCCTGTTTTTCCGCCTGCACTCAATCCTTTGAGGCGATAATCTGTAAACAGAAGATGCATCAAAACTGTACCGGCCAAAGTAGCAGTTGTATAACCGAACCATAATCTGGCATCTTTGAGGTTGAAACGGGAAGTGAAAATTCCCCAGGAAATTGAGAAAAGAGCTATAATTACCAGATAACTTCCCATTCCAAAGAGAGCAAAAAGACCCAAAGCCAACATTTGGCCGAATGGTCCCATGAGTTTTCCGTCACCCAGTTGTAGTGACAGCAGAGCACCTCCAAGCAATCCAGCAAGGCCGAGCAGAGAAATGCCAATCATCTCTTTTTTAATGTTAATATTTGAATTTGATCTATGTTTTGTAGTGGCAGCATTACTCATAAAAATCACCTTTGGTTACAATGTCAGGTACTATCCTACCATGTGTTGTAATGTCAGGCAAATTTTATTTGCTTGTTTGTTTTTCAGAAAAAATTGAAGTAAAAATTGCAGGGGAAAAGTTGTCTGTCTAGGGAATTGTATTGCAGGGTCAGGCAAAGGAAATATTTTCTCTGAGTATTGAAATTTCATCCGGTACTCCCATGATAACCAGGATCATATTGCCTTTGAGGATAAAATCTGGGCCTGGACCGTAAACATAGTTGTTGTCAAGATCTTTTACCGCAATAATCAGAACTTTTCCTGCCTTTGAGATCTTGCTTTGGGCAATTGTTTTATTACAATAATCAGAATTTTTCGGAATGCGGATCTCTTCTATTCTCAGATTTTCCTTTTTGCCTCTCAACATTATATCTAGAAATTCCACTACCTGAGGTCTTATCATTTCGGATACCATTCGCAATCCACCGATATAATTGGTGGAAACTACCGTATCAGCTCCGGCAATTTTCATTTTTTTTGATGTGCGCAAATCCACGGCTTTACTAACAATTCTCAAGTCTTTGTTAATTTGCCTGGCAGTAATGGTTACAAACAGGTTGTCCTTGTCCTCTGGCAGAGCCGAAAGAAGGCCATGGGCTTTTTCAATGCAGGCAGCCTTCAGAGTTTTTTCTTCAAGGGCATCACCCACAATATAGAGAAAATTTCCCAATTTTTTGAATTCGGGTTCTTTGGCTTTAATGGATTCCTCGTTATGATCTATGGCTACCAGCGGCCAATTGGTTGTCAGAAGTTCTTTAATGATGTGATAACCTTCTTCTCCCAGTCCACAGACAATTATATGATTTTTTAAAGTATTGATTTTTTTTTGCATTCTTCTCCTCTGAGTAATTTTGGAAAAGGCGCCCTCCACAAAAAAAGTTGTCATTGAAGATACGATATTAACATAGACGACTATTCCCATAAACAGCATGGTTGAAGTATAAAACCGAACAAAAGGAACATCCATTTTGTCCAGTATTTCGCCATAACCGGTAGTGGTGACTGTAATCAGCATCATGTAAAAGCAATTAAGAAAGGACCAGGGTTGAAAATCGGGATAATACCGGGGCAGATAAAAATTACCGATGAGATAAAAGCCGATAGTTCCGAAAATAACCAGAATTATGAAAATAAGAAAAGCAACGACGAGACGTTTTTTTATTGAATTCATGCAGGGTCTTTCCAGCGGAAAAAATCGGATTAAAAAAACCATCAAGCTTTATTTTCAAATATTTTACCTTATTTTAAGAGGCATTAAAAATAAAAGTTATCAAAAAACATTTTATATCCTATAGTGCGGGGCATAAAAATATTTTGGAGAAATTATGAAAATCACTTTTATTGGACACTCTACAGTTTTATTGGAAGAAGGGAAAACTGCAATTCTTACAGATCCCCTTTTTGTCAACAGAATAGTTCTGCTCAAAAGGAAATCTTTTCCCGGACTTCAATTGAAGGATATTGAAAAACTCGATGCGGTTACAATCTCTCACGCCCACACGGATCATCTCAATCTTCCTTCCTTAAAAATGATCAAAAAACAAAAATTTGATCCTCAGTTGATAGTTCCTTCCAAGGTGAAGCCTGTAGTTGATTTTTTGAATTTCAAAACAACAGAATTGAATTGGGAACAAAGTATCCGCACAGGTGATTTCAAAATAACAGCGGTAGAAGTTAACCATGGCAAAGGCAGGTTTTTCCCCTGGTCCAAAACCGGGGTTTCAAGCTATGTTTTTACCACTGAAAAAATTAATATTTTGGTAGCAGGAGATGTTGATTTTGGCAATAACGATTATTTTGAAAGAATAGGCAAGAAATTTAATTTGGATATTGTGATGCTTCCCGTTGGGGGAATGAGGGAAGTTGCTTTTTATGAGAAACGAACCGGAAAAAAGGGAGTACATATTGATCCCGCAACTGCCTATCAGTTGTTTTTAAAAAGCCAGGCCAAAATAATCATTCCCATTCACTGGGGAGCAATTTCACTTTCCGGAAAAAAAGATGAGGCTCCGCAAAAATTGCTGGAAATAGCTGCTCGTGATAATAACCAGGAAAAAGTGGTGATCTTGCAACCAGGTGATAAATTGAGCCTCTGATTTTACCCGGTTCTGAAGTTGCCAGATTTTCCAATTTCCAAATTGCAATTTTAATAAAAACCAGGTTTTTTCCAATTTTTTTCAAGATGTGGTATATGGCTACAAATGTTTGAAGATGGAAGCTGTTCTATATTTCAGTTACAGTTTTCCAATCAATAATTTCAATCCGATGGCAATTTCAGATAAAGCTTATGGTTTACAATATTAAAAGAATTATCAATCCGGCAAATTTTCTTACCTTTACCAGATTTATTCTGATCCCTGTTTTTGTTTGGGCCTTTGCTACAAAAAGTACTTGGGTCGGTGTATTTTTGATCAGTTATTCAGGTTTTATCGATGGTATTGATGGTAAAGTGGCTCGCTATTTTAATTGTTCCACAACTTTCGGGGAATTTTTTGATGCAGTAAGTGATGCTTTATTGTTTTTGACAGCTT
>JAWLEA010000164.1:0-6767 GCA_041686345.1 Polyangia bacterium
TTGTTTTCAAAATATCTGGGTGTCATAATTTCATCCTTTCCAAGATGAAATTAGTCACTTTTCAAACAATTGAAACCATGTACCTCCTTTGACGCTTACTTTGAAAATGCCAAACAAATAATCAATTTTATCAAGAAAATTCAATCTGTTTTTATTATTAATCCAATTTCTTCCCCAACCAAAAACCCCATTCTGGGATGGGAACTAAGCACTTGAATAAATGAGATAATTATTATCCGAACTTTTCAGATATATTTACGATTATTCTTTTTTTGACAACTGAGAAAATTTAGAGAATATTAAAAAAATAAAGGAAAAATTGTTTAAAAATGCTATTGTATTAAATGCAGTATCTGGCTAATGAGCCAGTTTCCCTATTGTTCGTTTTTTTTCAAAGGGTAAAATCATTAGTTAGTTCCCATCCCAGAAGTGGTTTTTTTGGCTGGTGAAGAAGTTTGCCTCAGATGCGCGGAATAATTGCGAAGACATAGTTGCCACTATATCAAGCAGTTATGACAAAACTGATGAGATAAAATTCCGTCGCTAGACGATGACATCCATTTTTGGGATTGAAACTAGTTATTTGGTGCTGTATTTTTTAATTATAGCTTCAGTTTCTGCTTTCAACTCCGGTATTTGAGAGTTCAGGAGTTTTCCATAATTTGGAGATTTTTGCCCTGGTTTAGATTTAGTTTGTCAAGTGTATTTTCCGAGGCCAAGGTTTAATTAGTTCCATCTTCAAACTTGGTGCAGGAGTTGCTTATACAGGTGAATATTATGAATATAAAAGCTTTTATTTCAATTTTGGTTTTGGTTTTTTCTGTTTCTTGTGCTGGTAGTGAGGGAGGCAGTGATGGCCCTCAGTGCGGCAATGGTATTAAAGATGAAGGTGAGGAATGTGACGATACTGATCTGGGAGATACTACCTGCAGTTCCCTCGGTTTTTCTTCAGGGGGATTGAGCTGTAAAGATGATTGCACTTTTGATACTTCAGATTGTCAGGAAACTCTATGTGGCAATCATCAAATTGATATTGGAGAGGAATGTGACTCTTCAAATATGAATGGACAAACCTGCTCAACCAGAGGTTTTGACGGCGGATCTCTTGCCTGTAATGATAATTGTCAATTTGACGAATCAGGTTGTACAAGTGATAATTGTGGTAATAACACAGTGGACGAAGGGGAAGATTGTGACGGGTCTAACCTCGATGGAAAAGATTGTACTGATATCGGTTATGCCGGAGGTACTCTCAGTTGTCAGAACAATTGTCGTTTCGATGAAACAGGTTGCGAAGATTCTCTCTGTGGCAACATGATAATCAATAACGGCGAAGATTGCGATGGTGAGAACCTCAATGGACAAACCTGCTCTTCTCTGGGTTATAGTGGTGGAGTTCTTTCTTGTTCAGGATGTAGTTTTGACACTTCCGGATGTGATAATTGCGGTAATAACATTGTTGATTCCGGGGAAGATTGTGACGGACTCAACCTCAACAGTGAAACTTGCAGCTCCAGAGGATTCGATGGCGGAACTCTCAATTGTAATCCTGATTGTACATTTGATGACAGCGGTTGTTACAATGACAATTGTGGCAATGGCACTGTCGATTCCGGGGAAGATTGTGACGGCAATAATCTCAATGGTACCACCTGTGTCAATCTTGGCTATAATGGTGGAACTTTGAGTTGCTATTCCAATTGTGTTTTTAATGAATCTCAGTGTTACTATGACACTTGCGGCAATGGCACTATTGATTCCGGTGAAGATTGCGATGGCAATAATCTCAACAGTACCAGTTGTACTGATTTGGGTTATTCCGGCGGTACCCTTGATTGTACATCCAATTGTATTTTTGACGAATCACAATGTACCGGTGCCACTTGTGGTAACAGCATAATCGAAGGGTCCGAAGAATGTGATAACAATGAACTTGACGGCCAAACCTGCTCTTCACTGGGATATGCTTGGGGTGGCGACCTCGATTGTTCCAGTTGCTCCTTTGATACATCCGGATGCCACAGCAGTTGTTATGATGACAGATTTGAACCCAACGACGGTTCTTCTTCGGCTATTTCACTGACTGTCGGCTCTTATTACGGTGATCTCACAGCATGTAATTGCGATGTTGACTGGTTCAGTTTTTATCGTAACGCTTCCAACACTTATACAATCAATGTTAACTTCAGCGGAATTGATGGAGATCTGGATTTTGAGCTTTACTATAACGGAGGTTGGATCGATGGTGCCTATGCCGACAATGATGGAACCACTCCTGTTGACAATGAAACTCTGGTAATCAGTTCTTCGGATTATGGTGGAACCAGTGGAACCTACTATTTCCGTGTTTATGGCGAAGGTATCAGCGGATGTCCCGAAGATATCACCGACACCAATTTATACAGTGTGCAAGTTACTTCTCCCTGATCTGTATTTTGCTTTTCTTTTCCCAGAATCAATCATTTCCTCTTCAACTCTTCTAGTTTTTTTCACTTTTGTTTGTTATTTCCTATTTTTGCAAATTGTTGTTTATTATTGCCAACAAATCCCACTTCTGGAGCGGGAGCTAATTAGTTTTTCTGGTGGGGTTGAGTTTGCACAGAGATTGGTTGTGCTGGCAGAAGAGTTTTTTTAACCGGTCCGGTTTGATGCTCGTATAAATATGCTTGTTATTTATAATCAAGGAGGGAGAGATGGAAATACCTCTGTTATTCCCGGATTGCAGATTTGCTTTCAGGAGCTTGCTGCTCTGGTTGCTGTTGACACATTTTTTGATAACATCAGATTTGATTTTTTTGCCGGTACATTTTTGCCAGTCTGGATCGTCGGGCTGGCGAGCACGACACCAGATATATTCCATATATTTGTAATTGTGAGGATAGTGTTGTTTTGCACACAATTGTCTCTTGCTTTCAGTGATCCCTCCATACAGGGATTTGACTTTGCCGGATTTATCAATTTTAAGGAGATAAGACAGTTGAAAGTTGATTTTTTCGGGCATGTTTTTGAGGAGCTTTTCTGTGTTGGCCAAGGCTGAATTGCCAAAAGGACAACGGGGTCTGATAAAAAGTTGAAGTTTTCCCGGTTCTTTCTCCCGGTTTTTATTTGAGTTATCATCCTGGATTTTTGTTTTGGTGTTGGAAGTTGAGTGTCCTGGAGATGATTTTTTAGTTGGGTTGTAAAAAGGTTTGATTTTATTAAAAGTATAAAATTCGCCCCTTGGTTTTAAAGATTGCTTGTATAAATTCCAAGCCAGAGTATTAAGTTTGATTTTTCGTGGGAAAAGCAGTTGGGGAAGAAGTTCGAGGTCCAGTTTATGGACAAGGTTTTTGCCTTTTGGAGTGGAATAGTCTATTTCTTCAATTTTCAGGCCAGGGATTTGTTTTTGCAGATAGTTTACGACTTCTTTGACCTGTTTGCATTGGTTGCAGCGTTGATCAGTCAGGAAGACAGCCTTCGTAGAAATATGGCGAGAGTGACAGATTTTGGGCTTGTTTTTGCCTGACAGGGCGCAGATAGTTGCAATGAATTTGCTCGGAGAATATTCGCCGTGGTATCGGTTGTTGTTAATCAAGATTATTGGAGTGGAGTTTTTTGCATCTGAAATATTTTTTTGAGAGTCAGTTAGTAGTTTGATGCCGGTTTTGCCTTGAGCACATTTATTCAATTGTACTTGATCGAGATGGAATTGCTCGCTGCATTGGGAGGAAGATTGTCCCAATTGACTGATGCAGGAAAGATATTGCAGGGTTTTTTGGGGATAAAATTTTTGCACACAAAGATTCATGATGCTTTTTCTTTGAGATTTGGACGCGATTACAGCAGAATTTTGAGATTTGGAATATTTCAGACGGAATTCAATTTTGTTTCTGATTAGCTCAATTGCAGGTAACAACGAATTAAGTGCTATTTCGCCACCGAGGTTGTCAGGGCTCAAGATAAAAGTGATCTTGAGTTTGTTTTTCGGAGGGGAGAGTTTTTTGATAATTGTGGTCAATGAATTGGACTCTTTACTGCTTTTTTCAGGAGATTTTTCTGAGCAGGATGTCAAAAAGATAATTGCCGGCAAAAATCGAGATATCAAAATAAGAGGTGATATTTTCATGATTTTGTAGCTCCTAGGGTGTAACAAATTTTCATTTGTAACAGGTTTGTTCAAATAGATCCATATCTTGAGGCAAAAACAGTTCAGGGTTTATTTTTTTTAATTAGTGTTTAGATTTTGTCTGACTCTGATTTCTTATTTTCTATTCTGGGGAAGAAGTTGGATTAAGATGCGCGGAGTAAATTCGCGAACCTAATTGAGAGGAATTTATAGTGAACTATTGTTCGAATTGTAAAGTGGCTGAATCTGAAGAATCTGAAAAATGTAAGTTGTGTGGAGGCGAAACGGAAGCTTTGTCGGAAGCCGAGGTTGATGGAGAAACCTTTTATTTGGCAAATTATAGGCTTTCCGACAAGGAAATCAAGGAAAAACTGCAGTTGTATCTGATTGAAAATGCAGCCGAACTGCCCCGGGATTTTGTCAAAGAGTTCAGTTTTAAAGAAAGCTCGAGGTTGATGGCTGAGATGCAAGTTTATCTTTCGCAGTTTGAAGTTTCTTATCAGTATGAATCCGGGGTGGAAAAAGAAGAAGAGGTAATCGATTTTATCCCCGGGTGGAGAAAAGTAAAAGACCGGTTTGAAAAGATTCAGCATCCTGTAAAAAAAATCAGGGAGAAAATTGTTTGGAATCAGAAAGATAAAGTTTTCAATGGTCATTTTCTACTGAGTCTGGCAAGTAATACGGACTTTCCTCTGGCCGAAGATCTTGAGGAATTGGTAGATTTGAAACATCTGGACAGATGTGGAATGGATTTACACAAGAAACTGGAGGGTGCCGGGGCAAAAGATGACGGAGTCAAACTTCAGGTCAGGAAAATGATTGAACAGGGAATTGTTAATTACGTAAAGAGGGAGATAGAAAAGGAATTGTCCACGGCAATGATAACCAGGGAACTGGAGGTTGACCGACCACAATTTACAACTGCAAGTTGCAAGTTGTTTATGCCTTTTTATATGGTTTTATTAGTCTGGCGTGGAGAATTGTATAGAGTTTTTATAGATGGCACCGGGAAATCAGTTAAGGGTATTTTGCCTGAAGATGAAACCAAATTGAAAAAACTGCGCCAATTGGAAATTGAGATAGAAAGATCCAATGAAGAAAAAGATATGAACATTAAAGCTACCGGACAAATGATAAACAGGGGTGTTTTTACTTTTTTTTCCGGGGTTTTCCTGCTGCTGATCAATACGCTGTTTTTCAAGGGAACTTTTTCCCTGACTTCAATGAAATTTTCTTCCATGTTTCTGCTTTTTTCCTTGTTAGTTATGGCTATAGGAGCAGCAGCTTATTTTTATGGAAATGGTCAGTCCAAACTGATGGAAGAAAATCACTCCAGGATTATAGCCGATAAATGGAATAAAATAGATGAGCTGGTTGGCAAGGAAAAAGCCTGGGTTGAACAGCAACTGGCAAAAAATAAGTAATAACGGTCTTTTTCCTTTTTTTCCTATGTTAAAATCCACTACAACTGTAATATTTATCTTCTTTTGAGGCTGTTCGAAATTCAGCTGGTATTTAAATAATTTCTTTGTTAGATAAAAATCATAAAAGCTTTTGCCAGTGGATTGGGAGAGGCGAGTTTTGCTTGTGCAGTTAAAAGAGGTTAATTTTGGACAAAGATAAATTAAATGAAGCTGCTGGGTTGATCAGCAAGGCTGAGCATATTACGGCTTTTACGGGAGCGGGTATTTCTGTTGAAAGCGGGATCCCTCCATTCAGGGGCAAAAATGGTCTCTGGAGTAAATATGACCCAAAATTTTTGTCTTTAGATTATTTTTACGAAAATTCTACAGAATCCTGGAAATTGATTAAAGAAATCTTTTATGATTTTTTTGGGCAGGCTTTGCCTAATTATGGTCATAAGGGATTGGCAGAACTGGAAAAATCCGGCAAACTGGAAGCAGTGATTACGCAAAATATTGATAACCTCCATCAGGATGCAGGGAGCCTTAATGTCATAGAATTTCACGGAACTTCACGTATTCTTGCCTGCACTCAATGCTCCTTCAAATATCAACACAAAGAAATAAGTCTGGTCAATTTGCCTCCGATATGTCCAAGATGTGGCAGTGTTTTAAAACCGGATTTCATTTTTTTTGGCGAAAGTATTCCCAAGCAGGCTTATCTGGCTTCCATGTTTGAATCTGAGAACGCAGATCTGTTTATCATTATTGGAACCACGGGAGAAGTAATGCCAGCCAGTTTGATTCCCCAGATTGCCAAGCAGAATGGTGCAAAGATAATAGAAATTAATCCAGAACCGTCAAATTACACTCATGAGCTCACTGATGTTTTCTTGCAAGGTAAAGCATCTGTGATAATGAAAAAATTGATGACACTTCTTAACAATTAACAATACTTTTCCTTTTTTTCCTTTTTCCCCCGACCGGGTCGAGTTTTTCTTCTTTTCAACTTCCCAAATGCCTCTGTAAAATTCCACTAAAATTGTAAACCCAGATTTTGTAAAAAAAAATGGAGATATCCCCAAAATATTTTCGATAATAAAGGGTAAAAGTGCAATTTCGACCTTTTAACTAAACCCAAAAACACCACTTCTGGGATAGGAACTAACTAGTACTATCTGCCCTAAATTCGCGATCTAATTCAAAAAGTACTAAATTTTTTAGAAAACTGATCGATCTTAATAAATTATGAAACGATT
>JAWLEA010000165.1:0-6758 GCA_041686345.1 Polyangia bacterium
GTTTGAAGGTATCTGTAACCGGTCTTTAATCAACATATCCACAGGAATGGCATTTCTTATTTCAAAAAGCTCCTGGGATGAAAATCTCTTTTTCATGATTTCCTCCTGTTTTTAAGGTTATTATCCCCAGCTTTAGCATAAAAAATACGCCCTTGTCCCCGAGTCCATCTTTGCAATTATGGTGAATTGCCCGGCACACAAGTGATAAGAACTTTTCTCGCGTCCATCTTTGCAATAATTGGAACAAGCCAATATTCTCCCGAAAGGTTATCATCACTTGATTGTTTTGATTTTCCCGCGTCCATCTTTGCAATATCCATGGCGTTTGATGATTTCTGAGCTTGCTTCCTCCTTTGTTTCATATTACGGTTTTTCTGCAGCAAACGGTTTCTTTCCGCTTTTTCAGGGTTTCTGTCGCGATACTGTTTCCAGTAATCAGGATTATTCTCATGCCACTTGTTGTCTGAAAGACGCTGCGTCTCTTTATAGTCAGGATCTATGGCAAGTTTTTCCTTTTGCCACGTGCTTTTCTTTTACGCTGACAAGCGGGTTTAGAGCAGTATTCCTGATTTTTATTTCTGGGAACAAAAAAAATGCCGCAACCTAAACAGGGAACAGGTTTCATGACCCTCCTTAACGTTATAGTAAAATCAATAAGCAGAAGGGCTTATATATAACGTGAAAATTGCTGTTGAGGGAGAGTGTTAATGCTGCAGGACGGGTTCTGGCAGCGGGGCGGGATAGGCGGCGGGGTATAATTTTAATTATATTTTGCGGGGTATAGCGGCGGGGTATACTCAAATACGGCGTTACAGTATTTTGACATTCAGCTTGGAAGGGCGTTACATTATTTGCAAATTAACAAACGCTTCTAGGTGTTGAGAAAGTTTTTGTTTTTACATTTTGTAAATTATATTTTTCAGCTAAAAGGTTAAGGTTTTTAGAATTAAATAAAATAAGATGGCGAGGGATATCATCAGGGAACCAATTTGTTCCAAACCATTTTCTACCCAAAGCTTTGCTGTTTGGTGTTCTGATAATCAGATAACCTTTGGGTTTTAGAACTCTGCCTATTTCTTCAAATAAATCAGCCGGGTTGGGAATATGTTCTATTAGGTGGCGGGCACTTATTATATCAAAGCTTTCATCTTCAAAATTTGCGTCTTTTAATTCACCTTGAAAAACTTTTAATCCTAATTTGTGGCAGATATCTGTGGCAACAGGACTGAACTCAACTCCTTCAAATTTCCACCCTAATGAGTTCATAGAACTTATAAAACGACCATTGCCGCAACCTATGTCAAGCCCTTTGCAGTCCTTTACAAATGGTATTGAAGATTTGTAAAGGAAAGGTGAAATCATGGGAGCTATTATTTTGTATAATAAGGGGACTTGTATATGGGAATAATTGTATTTGTAATTAAGCACCCCTTTTTTTATGTTAGAATGTTTTTTTGTTTTTGTTTTTTGATAGTAAATATCAGGATAGAAACTACTGATTTGTTTGTAATCCGGCATTGGATGTTGATATTCTGCATGGCATTTGGTGCATTTCATATATGTGTATAATTCATTCTTATCGTATAGAAGATCCCGGCCTTGATGTGAGAATAATCCTGTTGCACCGCATACCGGGCAAATGCTTGGATGAATTTTTGGCTTTGATGTTTCTGTTTTGATATTGTTCATCTATATCTCCATAATTAATATTAAAAAAACAAATTATTTTCTTGTTTGGGTGAATAATTTAGATACTTTTTTTTTAAACTTTGTTTTACTTTTTTTTGATTTCAGGTTTGAATATTCAAGATAAATATTTAAAAATTTTTCAAGTGAAAAAGATTCAATAGCTTGTCTGTCTTCCTTGTAATGGAAAAATGGTTTAAAGTTCCTGACACGTTTTGAAATGGTCATTGGCAAGAAAGAATAATAAAGATCAGAAACATCTATTAAACCAAATTCGCATTTTGGTGTTACAAAAACATTGTTAAAATGTATAGCCCGAAAATAAATTCCTTTATTATGAAGGCTCGCAAAGAACCTGGCAAAACTAAAAATCAGTTCAGAAGGGTCTTTTGTCTTTTTTATCAGATCTCTTAAGGATTCTCCTTCAAGGGGTTGATATATAACTATGTCTCTTTTAATGGACGGGACTTTATAAAGTTCCACAGATTTTACAGTTGGTATATTGAATTTCTCAAGTATTTTTACTCCTCTGACAAATCTTTTTGCATATGGCCAGATAAGTGCTGAGGAAAGAAATCGCTTTAAACGGAAAAGTTTGACAATACGACCATCCTTAAGCTTTAGAACTTTATCTCCATAAAGATCATTGGTCAACATTTCAGAGTTTTTAGTTAATTCATTATATTTTTCTATACTAAGTTTTTTCATTGCTATATCAGTCAATCTGCTTGAATAATTTTTCTATTTCAGGTAAATCATCCCAGTTTTTAATGAAACGGTTAATATCTTTTTTTCTGGCCTTTTTAAACAAATATTGAGTTTTATGGTGATTCATACTGTCTAAGTCAATTAAGTATGGCATATCATCATTAATAATAATATTTGTTGCTTTCATGTCACCATGGCTCAGTTTGGAATCTTTGAGTTTATTGAGCATATCAATTATTTTCTCTGCAACTATAAGCTTGTTTTTAAAGTCAATATTTTGATCATGGAAATAATCAAAGGCTGTAGAACCCTGAACAAATTCAAAGATGAAATAAGCTTTATTTCTGAACGGTCCAAACCTTTTTTCTTTCATGGCAACAGGATAAGGCGTATGTATCCCTATTTTTTGTAATAGGTGTGCATAGTGCCAAGATTGCCAGGCACGGGTTTTTTTGAAAGCACGTCTTAAAGCATGTGCAATGGTTTTCATGTTATAGCGTTTTATGACAAGTTCTTTATTATTTATAGCAGTCTTAACAAGAGTTGCTGAATTTCCGTTTTTTAAGAGCAAATCATCAGGAATATCAAAAGCAGTATCAGGATTTTTCAGAAAATTTTCCATTTCAGGTGTGTATCTGTCATTCTTGCACAGCAGAAAAATATTAAATGATTTTTTTTTAAATAAATCGTTCATTGATTTACCATTTACCCGGAGGATTTTTTTTATATTCACGCCTATATAAATTTAAAGCTCTTTTTTTTACAATCCACCAGAAAAACCAATGTTTTTTAAGGGATTTTTTTAATGTTGTATTGTGGTATATCCTCATAAATCTGAAGATATCTTTTTGTGTAAGACCAATATCCAGGCTTGAAAATAAAATAGCTGAAATATCTTTAGCTCTCCAGTAAAACGGAATTTTTGATCTGATCTCAACTCTGTGAAGATCAATCAGGAAGAGGCGTATTTTTTCAGGATCAATATTGTCAAGACCACTTGAAATATCAAGAAGGAAATGGCAAATGTACAAATCTTTATGGTTTATTCCATTTTTATGTATTGTCCGCGCAATTTCTGCAACTTTGGTGATTATGGCACGTTTGATTGCTTTGTCAGGAGAAATTTTATCCCAATCCATACAATAATCTTCAAGACTTATTATATTCTGCAGCTCTTCTGTAATGACAAAGGATTTTCGATAGGCAGGATTCCATCCCTTTTGTCCATATCCAACAAGTTGCATTGTATCAACTTTAAGTTCCTTAAGTTTTAAAATTGCCTTCCATTCATTTTTTGCACTGAGAACAGGTGGTTTCCTAAATTGCAGGAGGTTTTTCAAAATTTTTTTCCATCCAACACCTGAATGAAATTTTCCAAAATAGTAATTGCCTTTATGTTTGAAGCGCAAAGTCCTTCTGCCATCTTTTTTACGGAAAAGTTTTCCCTCAATTCTGAAAAGTTTTTTAAAACCCTTTGTTTTGATTTTATAGTAGTCCTGCCAATCTTCAGGAAGGACGATCAGGGGTATGCTCATATTGTTACCTTTTCAATAATTTCAACGGCTTTTTCAGAACGACTGAATACATCTGTTTTTTCAATATACGTTTTTGCATTTTGGCACCAGATATTTTTTTTATCTGATGTAAGCATGTACAGCAAATCTTTGTTAAGAGTTTCCTGAAGAAAAGGTGAGGGCACAACCCTTCCTGCATCAGCGTCAATAACATGATGACTGTAACCACAGATATCAGTTGTGATAACAGGAATATTTGCCACAAGAGCCTCAACAATAACAGTACCTGTATTTTCAATGGAAGCCGGGTGTAAAAAAAGATCTGAAGCCATTAAAAGATGGGGCACATCTTTTCTTGCTCCGATAAATTTTACCTGTTTTGAGACATTTAATTGCTTTGCTATCCATTTATATTTTAATGGTTTATCAATACCAACAATTACCAGTATTGTTTCTGACGATATTTTTTTGGGTAGAGATGCAAGAGCCCTGATTGCCCGTTCAACACCTTTTATTTTAAAAACAGTGCAAACCATGAGAATAAGATTTTTTTGTGTATCAACTCCAAGCTCTTTTCTTTTTTTTGTTCTGATTTCAATAACATTAGAAGGGGGAATACATTTTTTTGAAATACCGGGAGGTAAAATATGAAAACGGCTTTCCTCAGTCTTATAAAAATCCATATAAAAGTTTTTTTCTTTTTCCGTCAGAAGAAGAATTTGAGTTTTTAAATTTTTATCATAAACTGCTCTTTCAAGGGCCATAAAAGTTCGATAGCGATTTGATAACCGATTCAGGATAGTTCTGTTTTGCATTTTTGCAGCATATGATCCGTCTGCTGCATAATAGATATCAAGGCCCGGTATTCTGTTGAATCCAACTACAGCATCATAGTCTTTTTGTTTGACTATTGAAGCAATCTTATTGCCAAAGGATTTGTATTTTCCATGATTGGATAGTCCTGATACAGAGACAAGATTAACATTGAGACCTTCAGGTTTTTCACCATTCCATTTAATCGTGTATACATCAACATTATGACCATGATTCAGGCAGATTTTAGCAATTTGCATAAAATCACCCTGAAGTCCACCAAAAGGGAAGTATTTGAACAAACAAAATGCAAGGTTTAATTTTCTATTCATAATAATTCTTTACATGCTTTAATGACTTTTTTTGCTGAAAGGTTCATGCATGCTTCTGTTCCATTCGGGCATTTGTTAGATCCATGTCTTCTGCATGGTTTACATTCAAGGGTTTTATCTTCAACAATTATTGCCTTTTCATTCTGCCAGGGTCCAAAACCAAACTCAGGAGAAGTTGCACAGAAAATTACCACAGTTGGAGTCTTAAATGCAGATGCAATATGAAGCGACATGCTGTCATTGCATACTAAAAGTTTTGAGTTTTTAATAATATACATTGTTTCAGAAATTGGAATTTTACCGGATAAATCAATAACGTCAATCTTTTCTTTTATTTTATTGCAAAGATTTATATCTTCTTTGCCACCTGTAAGGATTATATGCATTCCTTGTTGGATATAATGTTCAGCTACTTTTAAGTACCCTTGCCAATGCCATTGTTTTGTTTTCCATGCACTCCCGGGCGCCATTACTATGTAACTTTCAGGGAGATTTTTTATTTTTTCTGAGAGATCTTCAAATGCCGGGGCGAATAACCTTAAATTATTATTTAAGGTTTTTTCAGGTAAATCATCAAAAAGAAGTGAAAGATTTCTTATTACAGAATGATCATTGAATTTTTTTTTCTCAGTTCAGTATAAAAAAAATTCATTTTTGAATCTTTAAATCCGATTCTTTTTGGGATTTTGGGATTGAAGATAAAAACAGCAGAAAAGATGTTCTATGTGACCTGTGTATGGAATATACAATGTCAAACTTTTTTGCTTTTATATAACATGCTTTTTTAAAAAGATTAATTATACCTTTGTCTTTTTTCCGTTTATCATAAATAATTACTTCTTCAATAAAAGGATCATTTTCAAGAAGACCTGAAGAAAGAGGAGTTGTAAGAACAGATATTTTTGATTCTGGAAATGTCTGTTTTAAACCTGCAAGAACAGGAGTTGAAAGAATAGTATCTCCAAGAAAACTTAATTGGACTAAAAGTATTTTCATAATAATTTAAGCTGACTATTTATCAAGTTCTTCTAAAGGTCTTGTCTTCCATCTGTTATGAATCCAGAACCATTGATCTGGATATTTTCTGACATATTTTTCAATAAGAGAATGATATGCCTGCGTGTTATCAAGGATATCCTGTTCAAGATTTCCTGTTTCAATCAAAGGCATTTTAGGCAATATATCAATAAATGTTTTATTATCTGCTCTATATGTAAAAACCGGTATAACAGGTGCTTTAGTAGACAAAGCAAGCCTTGCAAGTCCTTTTGTGGTGCAAGCTTTTCGGTTAAAAAAATCTATAAAAACACCACGTTCTCTCTTTCTAACATTCTGATCCAACCAAATACCTGCTATACCCCCTTGTTGAAGGCTTTTGACGATTGCGTCAAGGGCATTATGCACAGGGAACATTTTAGCACCGGTAA
The DNA here is from genome assembly GCA_041686345.1 of Polyangia bacterium. Taxonomy (GTDB): domain Bacteria; phylum Myxococcota_A; class Polyangia; order HGW-17; family HGW-17; genus JAQICJ01. The sequence continues at coordinate 6,481 of JAWLEA010000165.1, forward strand.
ATTCTCTTTTCTTGATGATATATCTGTTCAGGGGAGCAAATTCTATTGTTTTATATACAACAGCAAAATCGATTTTTGTTATATATGCCAAAGCAGAGAGAAGTTCCCAATTTCCAAGGTGGCCTGTAAAACCTAATATACCCTTACCTTCTTCATGGGCAGCTTTTAAATGTTCAAGAGCTCTAATTGAAAACAATTTATGCAGGTTCTCTTGTTTTGTTCTGTGAAATCTTGTGTGCTCAAAAAGCATTTTTGCGGTATTTTGGAATACAGTTTTA
>JAWLEA010000029.1:0-28721 GCA_041686345.1 Polyangia bacterium
GGAATGATGGTCTCTTTGTTGAGGGCACTGATAAAAAACTTGCCTTCTTCTATGGGGGGAATGAAATCAAGTTTATCCACCTTGTTATAAACGGTTATAATATCGATATCATCGAGCTTCATTTCTGAAATTATGTTCTCCACTGTCTCTTGCTTGTGCTCATAATCGGGATCTGAAATATCAACCAGATGGATTAGCAAATCGGACTCATCCAGTTCTTCCAGGGTGGCCCTGAACGCTTTTTGCAAATCCGGAGGCAAATCTTCAATAAATCCGACTGTATCTGTCATGATAATTTCAATATTTTCGGGAAAACGCACTCTGCGGTTACTTGGATCCAAAGTAGCAAAAAGACGATCTTCAACCAGAACTTCAGAGCCAGTGATCATGTTTAACAAAGTGGATTTGCCTGCATTAGTGTAGCCGATAACTGAAACTACCGGAACCTGATTCTGCTTGCGCCTTTTCCGGCGCAGGGATCTCTGTCTGGAAATTTTGTCAATTCTTTTTTCCAGACGATTTATTCTGCTTTTCACTCGGCGACGATCAACTTCGAGTTTGGTTTCTCCGGGCCCCCTGCCCCCGATTCCTCCTTCGAGCCTGCTCATCATTGTATTCTTGCCAACCAGATGGGGAAGAGAATATTTAAGTTGAGCCAGTTCCACCTGAATTTTTCCTTCACTGGATTTTGCTCTCTGGGCAAAAATATCGAGAATCAACATGGTACGATCAATAATTTTCAAATCAGTAAGTTGAGAAATACTGCCTGCTTGAGCGGGAGTAAGAGATGGATCAAAAATAAGCATATCGGCATCATACATTTTGGCACTGAGGATAATTTCCTGCAATTTTCCCTTGCCCACCAGGGTGTTGTTATCGGGCTTTTTGCGAACTTGAGTCATGATATCGTCTACATGTACACCAGCAGTATAGGCCAGATCCTTGAGTTCTGAGACCCTTCTTTCGATAAATTTCCTGTTGGAACCTGCAACAACCAGTATTGCCTGATTGCTTTTATAGACTTTGCGAACTTTTTCTTCGGCGGCAAAATCTTCTTCCAGATCCCTGATGAAGGTTTTGAAATTGAAATCAAGGTTATGGAAAAAAACAGGATCAAATTTGACAGGGGTGTTGTCAGGATTGGAATGGGCAACATGACATTTTACAGGGGAACTTGAATCTTCCCTGAATAAAACGCAGGAAAGATCGAGGCGGTTGATTACCAGGTTGGTTAAATCGTCTTTTTGCAGCAACATGGGAACAGGATGGGCATGAACCAGTCTGACTCCCGCCAGACGTCCACGTTCACTCCATTCCAATTCAGGGAAAGATAATTTTCGTGGTTCTCCCAGGATTATTTTAACAACTTTTCCTTTGCGATTGAGAAAAACTCCTGTTTCACGCCCCAGTTCTTCTGCCAGATCAACCAGAATATTCGCAAGGGATTTAGAAACAATATCAAAGGGTACCACTCTTCTTTTGGCTAAATTTTTTAATTTCTTTTTTTGACTCTTTTTGAGGCCGGTTGTATTTCCAGTAATTTTCATGCTTATTTTGTTGCCTTATTACAATAAACCAGATGATTTAAAATCTGTTTTTTTTATTAATATTTCCAATAAATCTGTCAACTGACATTCTTCTTTTTGCTTGAATCTGTCCCGATGGGGACTGTCAAGATCGAAAACTCCCAGTAAGCTCCCCTGAACTGACAGAGGCAGGACCAGTTCAGAACGGGAAAGAGGATCACAAGCAATATGACCGGGAAAATCAAGTACATCTTTGACGCGGATTGGCTTGCCTGCAGAAGCAGCTTTTCCGCAAACTCCTTTTCCCAGAGGGATAGGATTACAGGCAACTTTGCCTTGAAAAGGACCCAGTTTAAGTTGCTGTCCGTGTTTAAAATAGAATCCGGCCCAGTTGAGTCCCGCGAAATTTTGAAACACAAAAGTTGAAAACTGGGCGCAATTTGCAATCCAGTACTTTTCATCTGCCAACAAAGCTTTTAATTGAGCTTCTAATTCTGATTGTTCAATCATTATTTTGTAATATCTGGGTTATCAGTCCAACTAATTTTTCGATTTTGTAGGGTTTGACAATAACACCGGAGAAGCCATAATCCTGATAGTCTGCCATAACGGCATTTGTTGTATATCCGCTGGAGATTATCGCTTTGACTCCGGGATCAAATTCAAGGATTTTTTTGATGGCTTCCTGCCCGCCCATTCCTCCTTGAATGGTTAAATCCATGATTACAATATCATAAGGTTGTTGCTTTTGGTAAGCCTTGAAATATTTTTGTATTGCTTCTTCCCCTTCTCGGGCAAAATCAACCTCACAACCAAATCCCTTCAACAATTCTCCGGTAGTTTCATAAATAATTTCTTCATCGTCAAGTAAAAGGATCCTGACTTCATTCAAAGAACCGTCCGCAAATTCTTCTTCTTCCTTTTGCACTTTTTTTTGGGATGCAGGAAGGAAAATAGTAAAGATAGTGCCAGTACCAAGGGAGGAATCAACTTGAATGTTTCCTCCATGATGTTTAATGATGGAATAGGCGGAAAACAAACCTAACCCACTTCCAGTTTCTTTGGTAGTAAAATATGGATCAAACAATCGGTTCAAATTTTTCTTGGGAATTCCAATACCGTTATCGCTGAATTGGATTTTGAGGTATTTTCCTTTTTTTAAATGTTCAGTATTTTTTTTAACCCGGTAATTTTCGAGAAAAATTCTAATTTTTCCTCCGGTTTTCATGGCTTCAATAGAATTAATAGTTAGATTGCTGAAAACCTGATCGAGTTGTGATTTATCACCGAGAACCGACCATAAATCATCCTTGGTTGTTAACTCATACTTAACATCTGAACCGGAAAGAGCAAATCCAACACCTTCTTTAATAACAGATTCTATATCAAGAATTGTTTTTACGGGTTTTCCCCCTTTGGAAAAGGTAATAAACTGATGGGACAAGTTTCTGGCGTTTTCGGTTACACTTTGAGCTCTTGACAATACTTCAACAGCTTTATCGTCATTTATTATTTCTTTTGCAAGAGTAATACTATTGAGAATTCCTGCCAAAGCATTGTTAAAATCATGAGCGATGCCTCCAGCCAGAACCCCGAGTGACTCAAGTTTTTGCTGTTTAATTATCTGATTAACCCTGCTTTTTCGGGAAGTTAAATCCCTGAGTATAAAAAGACGACCTCTGCTTTGCTTATTGTGCTTGATGGCTGAACTGTTCAATAAAAATTCTTGTCTATTATGCTTTAAATATACAACATGTTCATGATATGGTTTTTCATAATCAAAATCACCTAAAGATACTGAAAAATCATCTTTGTTGTTGATTTTTTTGCCAAATAGCTCTTCTGCAGCTTTATTCATTATTTTGAGCTTTCCGTAATTATCAAAAATCAGGATAGCATCAGTAATGTTGTAGAAAAGATCTTTGGCCACCGCCGGAATTGAAATCATGAAACCATGAAAATAAATACCGAAAAAAAGAAAAACACACAGAACAACTGTAAAAATAGGCGCAAGACTGATAAAATCTACTTTCCCCAAAAGAACGGGAATTATAAAATCCGTAGTAAATCCAAAAACAAGCAGCAACAGACTACCACAAAATATATATTTATATATTGGAATAAACCCATTTTTCATCCCATGTCGAAACAAAAGAGTAATTCCTGCTAAAAATGGCAGGGCTACACAATAGACGATGGTAAAATTATAAAGCAATCCCCCTTCAACTCTGTATCCCCAAAATGCAGATACGATATCATGGATTATCAGATCTGTGGAAAGAGAAATAAAAATGAAAATAATAGCCGGAACCCGAAATGTTTCTAATAACCAGTCCCTTTTTCTTTCCATGACTGCATAAATAAAATTCAGAAAAAGAAAGCCGGAAGCCAGCCAACTGATGGAAGCCAATTTAGTGAAAACCAGACAAATGAGATAATCACCTTTTCCCCAGATAATTATCTCTGCAAACAACCAGAAACAAACAAGAAAAGAAAATTGTAGAAAGGCTTTGTTAATCGGATCCTGTCTGTTTTTTGAAAAAATAAAGACCAGGAAAACAAGATTTACTATAAAGGCAAAAAGTGGCAGAAATATGCAATAATTCATTATAAATATCCACTGACCCGCACGAGAGTAACAGCTTGTATAGTGATTGATAGAGCGATGTCATCGTCTGGCGACGGAATTTTACCTCATCAGTTTTGCCGTAACTTCTTGAAATAGTATCAACTATGTCTGCGAAGTTATTCCGTGCATCTGAGGCAAACTTCCTCCCCAGCCAAAAACACCACTTCTGGAATGGGAACTAAGTATCTTTTGTAATCGTATATATGGATATTAGCCTAAAATGTTATTCTAAACAAGTAGTAAACCTCATTCTGGAATGGGAATTAATTCAGTGATTTGGATTATTCCTGCCCCTGCCTCTGATAATTTTTTTAAATGGATTAACCGATTTCTATGTTGATGGTGATGGAAACCGGACGACCATCTCCGGGTATTTTGATCTTTGCCTTCTGTTCGGCTTTTTGGTCGGATGCGGCCTGGTCAGAAGATTCTTTGGATTGAACAGATGTTTCATCTGATTTAACCTGGGGAGGCTGGGAATCTTCTTTTGGTGCTACCGGTTTATCAACAGGAGTTTTTTGCACTTTTTTGTTGGCAACTTTGGCGGGTTTGGCAGTTGATTTTTTTACCAATTTTTTGGCTTGTTTGGGAACAAGTTTATATTTTTTACTAATTCCCCCCATTCCATTATCAACAAAATCATGAGTTTTTGTGCCCTTGCGCAGATGTTTGAGCAAAGTGTTCCAAACACCAATTGAAACTCCGATATTTTTGGCTATGGCAACTAATTTATTTTTATCGTAATAACGGTTTTCGGATAGAGCATTCAAAATTCTGCTGGCTTTTTTGCTGTAGTCGCCATATTTTGATTTCCTGCCTGCGCTTCTTGCTTTTTTCTTGTTTTTCCTTTTCACAGATTTTTTATTTTTGGTTTTGGCGGTTTTTCTTGCTGTATCAGCATTGGCAAGATGACGTTTTTTGGATTTTTTGTTGGATGAGATTTTTGCCGGTGGTTTGGGGGGAGCATTTTCATCGAAGGGCACATTGGCGGGAACAATTCTGTATTCTTCATTTTCTTTGTCTGTAACGATAATTCGCCATTCGCCATTACCCTTTTTCAATTTTTCAAAAAGCTTATCCCAGGAATCATATTTATTGTCGGTGTGATTGCAATATTCTTCCACAGCACTTTTTTTGATACTCTTGTTTTGTTTAAGGGAAAAAAATTTAAATATATTATTGACTATTTCATCATATGATTTTTTGGCCATACTGAACTCCTGTGGAAACGGTTGTGAAGATCTATTAATTTTTTTACGAAACTATAATACATTTACTTTATAACAGTACTAATCCCATGATAATATGATGCATTAAAAGAATACTTTGTTGCAATAAAGAACCTGATGCACAACAAATGATATTATCATAAGAGAAAAAGGATAAAAGATAATAGACTACATCAGGTAACGATACACAATAAATGAATAAAATCAAGAGAAAGGTAAATGTTTTTTTTAATAGAGCTTTTTATTAAAAATTAGACGGGGATAAAGAAGGGGGAAGTAGAAGTGTTTGGTTAGAGAAAAAACAGAAGTGCTTTAAAGAAAAACTTGTGAATTAATAATCGTAGTCGTAGTCTTGATGCTGATTTCGCTCAATTCGATCCAGTTTTCTATCCATCTGATTAAGCTTTTGCATTTCTTTTCCACCAATCCAGCCGAAACTTATATTAAAAACTACTCCCTGCATGGTGTTTTGTGCGGGATCATCAGAGAAATTAACCGCAGTAGTGAAAAAATCTACTGATGGCATAATATAGAAAGTTTCACCGGTATATTTGACGCCTACCCCTGCACCGGTTGTAACTCCGTTAATGATAAATGCACTTTCACTATCGGCGTTTTCATAGTCTTCTTGGGAGTCAATGGATTCTCCATCGGGGGTTTGGAAATTATAATAGTTGGCATAGGCAAACCCGGTAATTGAAAGAGACCGAGTGAGATCGAAGGAGGCAATTATGGGCAAAGTGAGGTGAGGCCCTTCAATAAAAACAAAAGATCTGTATCCCATTGCCGGATTAACAGCTAGATGAGTGGTTCTATCCATGCTTTCAAAGAATTTGAATTTGAAATCGAATTCGGCCATCATGCTGCCCAAGGCTACTCGACCACCAAGTTCCATGCGGTTGCCAACGCCAATGTGATAATGGAGTTCGGGAATAATATTGGGAATGGTGACGCTTTGGGTATCATACTCGTTGGTGGACTTAATCTGAAAAGCATTAAAATTGAGACCGAAATCGGACTGTCCCTTTTTGAGGGTGTGAGCTGTTCTGTAAACACCAGCAGACGGACACCCGGTCAAAGCAAAAAGTGAAATAGCGAGAAAAAGATAAAATAAGCGTGAAGTATTCATGTTACCCTCCTAAATTATACCTGAAATAATCCACGGGTTATTCTGGATAAAACTGCGAAGTTAACCCCTGGTTACCAGGATAGAAACAAAAAACCCCCATATATGGGATGAAAACTATTAACATTTATAGCACTGATTTCGATATGAGCAAAATACTTTTTTCAAGCAGGGATTGTTGGTTCAGATGAAGTACCCGATGGTAACTGAATTTTCCCGGTAAATATTTTCAACTTTTCAGTCTTTTTCGACTCCGGTATATCCGGCTTTTTTCAGTAATTTTATAATAAAACCTGATTCAACCTTATCATCTTTATCGACTTTAACTGTTTTGGCATTCAAATCAACAACCACACTGTTGATACCGTCAACGTCGGCAAGAGTGTTTTCAATAGTATTTTGGCAATGTTTACAAGTCATGTCGGAAACAACAAATTCGGCGTTCATGGGTAAATCTCCTTTTTGGGGATGTAAAAATGAAAAAATGGGAAAGTGGCCAAGATAATGATAAATTACCAGCAAAAGCAGAATGATTCCTGAAATAATATGAACAGGACTCAATCCCATCTGGTGTTGTGAACTGACACTGATAAAAGTATTGGTAATTCCATAGTTATTTATAAGGTAATCAAATCCCAGTGCCGCGAGGATGGAACCAAAAATCACCGAGCCCAGATAAAAAACCAGAGATTTCGTTCCCAGCAGTTTTTTAACTGTGAGAATAGTCACCATATTGGTAGCCGGACCTGCCAGCAGAAAAGCCAGGGCAGCTCCCGGAGAAAAACCCTTGAACACAAGAGCTGCAGCAATAGGAATGGAACCTGTCGCACAAACATAAAGGGGAACAGCAATCAACACACTGATAATGATCCCGCCAAAATTGCTGCCCAGATTATTCTGAACAAATCCATGAGGAATGAGAACTGTGATCACCGCCCCCAACAACAATCCAAAAAGCAGTGAACCTGAAATTCCGTAAGGTAGTTGAATAAATCCATAATCAAAGACTTCCTTCACCCTGGCTTTAATTCCTCGGATTGGTCTGGTCTCTTTGCTGTTTGGGATGACTGGTTTGGCCGGCCGTTTGTCCTTGTCGAAAATAATTGAAAGAATTCCGGCAACAGCACCTATTGTAAAAGAAACAAAAACTCTGATTAAAGTAAAAAACCAGCCCAGAATACCCCAGGTGGCCATGATGGAATCTACACCGGTTACCGGAGTCGAAATAAAAAAGGAAATTACAGGAGCTTTTCCGGCTCCTGATTCCCTGAGAGATGAAGCTACTGGAATAACACTGCAAGAACACAGGGGCAGAGGTATTCCAAGCAGAGAAGATTTAAACACCGAAAAAATAGTGTTCTCCCCCATGTGTTTTCTTATGAGTTTGGCTGAAATAAAAACATGAAGCAAACCGCCGACAAAGAATCCCAATAAAAGATAGGGAGCCATTTCAGCTGTAAGCATCCAGAAATTTTTTAAAATGGAAATAATAAAATTCATCTTCAACCTCGCTATCATTTATGCTGAAACTACACCCTGGAAACGAGGTCAGTGATTCAACCTTATTCCAGATGCCAGTCTCTGCTGATCTCATCGGTAATTTCTGAAAAAACTTTACTTGCAGGATTATCGGGGTCTGTAATTACTACCGGTTTGCCTTCATCTCCGGATTCCACTACTTTCAAATTAAGAGGAATCTGTCCCAGAAAATTTACTTCCAATTGTTCAGAGGCCTTTTTGCCGCCATCTCTTTTGAAAATATCGACTACCTGGTTACAATGGGGACAGGTGAACCCACTCATATTTTCAACTATTCCCAGAACATTGAGATTGAGCTGCTTCAAAAAATTGACACTCTTGCGAGAATCAAGCAAAGCCACTTCCTGAGGCGAAGTAACCACTATAGCTCCATCAGCATCAGGAATATTCTGGGCAACACTGAGAGGCTCATCTCCGGTTCCAGGCGGGCAATCAATCAGAAGAACATCAACATCGCTCCAATTACCTTCTCCCATAAACTGGTTGATAACACCAATCTTGCGAGGACCACGCCAGATTATTGGTGAATCGGGATTGTCCAGAAAAGCTGAAATCGATAAAACTTTAACCTTGTCATCTACCGGGGAAACCACCGGTAGAATATTGCCCTCGCTGCCCTGAACTCGAGTTCCTTCTGTTCCTGTCATCAGGGGAACATTGGGCCCGTGGATATCCACATCCATGATACCAACTTTGAAGCCTTTTTTGGCAAGGGCAAAAGCAATGTTGACAGTGACTGTAGTTTTACCAACTCCGCCTTTGCCACTCATAACCAGGATTTTGTGTTTTACTTTTTTCATTTTTTCAATTGCAGTTTTGTTCATTTCGTACCTCAATTTGTGAATAGAAATTAATTTTAATCTTACACTTCCTCGTCTTCATCTAAACATAAACGCTAATTAGTCAAGTCTAACTAGTTCCCATCCCAAAAATGGATGTCATTGTCTGAATGCGGAATTTTACCTCATCTGCTTTGTCGCAACTGCTTGAAATAGTATCAACTATGTCGGCGTAGTTACTCTGCGCATCTGAAACCAGTCAATAATACCACTTCTGAGATGGAAACTAAATATCAATTTATAGTCAACCAGAAGGATAAAACACAAAACCCTACCTGTATTTATGTTTTATAGTTGAAAAACTATAAATGTCCAATAAATTCTTGCAAGGAAATTTGCCAGGATTTGAATAAAAAAAAATACTAAAAAAATGGAGTTGAAACAGAGGGTGGTGTTATTTGGAGGATTTTGCCTGAAGTTGCCTGAGCTCTTTGGTTCTGGTTCTGAACTTGTTGATGGCATTTTTAAAGGTAGCCGGTGACATCATGTCAACTCCAGCATCTTTGAGAATCTGAAGAGGTTCTTTGGATGATCCCGCTTTGAGGAGTCCATTTATGTATTTTTCTGCTGCCGGCTTGCCTTCGTTCAAGATTTTCTCTGCCAGCACCGTGGCGGCAATAAACCCGTTAACATAGGAATAGACATAATAGTTATAATAAAAGTGAGGAATAAAAGACCACTCAACCGCATACAGCTCTTCAATATCCATTACTCCCTGCTTGTGTCCGTGATATTTGCGCAACAAGCCGAGATAGAGTTTATCGAGAAAATCGGCGGTCAAAGCTTTGCCATTTTCATGAGCGGTATACATCTTATGTTCAAATTCTGCAAAAAGAGTCTGTCTGAAAACTGTTCCCCGGAAAGAATTGAGATAATGGGACAACAAATATTTGCGCTTTTCAATATCTTTCTCTTTTTTGAGCATATATTCTATAAGCAGGGTTTCATTTACAATTGAAGCTACTTCTGCATTGAAAATTACATAATCGGATTTGGGATAGGACTGATGCTTGTTTGAATAAACAGTATGAAGAGCATGTCCCAATTCATGAGCAGTTGTGGTAACAGCATCAAAGTCATCATTATAATTAAGCAGAACAAAGGGATGAACTCCATAGACACCGGCCATATAGGCACCTGTTCTTTTACCTTTGTTGGGATAAACATCCAACCATCCTGAAGATTCTTGCAAAGCTTCATCCAATTTGGCAATATAATCTTTTCCAAGAGGCTGCAAGGCTTTGCGGATTATTTTTTTACTATCTGCAAAGGAAATATCTTTGGGTTTGTCTTTCACCAGGGGAGGATAAACATCATAATATCTGAGATCATCTTTAATTTCCAGCATTTCCTTGCGCAATTTCAAATAATCCTGAAAAGCGTCGAGGTTGTTGTTGATAGATTTAATGAGATTGATATAATATTTGTTGGGTATGTTTTTGGGATAAAGAGCTGCAGTGAGAGCATCTTTATATTTTCTCGCCTTTGCCTTAAATACATAATATTTAATTTGACCGGAAATCATTTGGGAAAAAGTATTGCGATACTTTTTGTAAACCGGCCAAAATGCTTCAAAAAGCTGTTTTCGATCTTCTCGGATAACTGAAGAACGGTATTTGGAATACATGGCGGTGGAAAGCTCTATTTTTTCACCTTTGCTGTTAACGATGGAAGGAAACTCCATATCGGAATTGGAGAAAGTGGAATAGGCTTCATAAGAAGTGTATCCCAGATCGCCTGCCAGAGAGAGAATCTTTTCTTCTTTGTCGGAAAGTACATGGGGTCTGAGTCGCAGTAACTTGACAAAAAACTGATCATAGTCTTTCAAGAGCTTGGATTTGCTGAATCTTTTCAATTTTGCTTTGGACAAAGACAGCAATTCCGGCTCAACATAGGAAACTACCGTGTCTAATTTTGTAAAAAGGGATTTTGCAACTTGTTCCCGACCACGGTTGGTATTGTCTCTCATGTCTACATGACTGTTACGAGCAGCATAATAATGCAATTTTTCCAAACGCAGACGAATTTCATTGATTGAATCAAGTGCTTTTTTCAAATATTTGGCATTTTTGCCCAATTTTCCCTTAAATTTGGCGGGACCGTTTTTTTTGTCGGCAATCAATTTTACCAGTTCTTCTTTTTCCTGTTCCCACTGTTCAAGTGAAGCGAACAATACAGATGGATCCCACTTGTATTTATCATCAATTTCATCTCTGGATTTTACAGTAACCAGGGAGGATTTTTCTTTATCCGGTTTGGCATTTTCAACATTCATGTCTTTGGTATCCTTCTTGTCGGTTTTATTATCTTTTTCTTTTTTAACCAGGCAGTCTCCTGTTTTGGAGCTGCTGCATCCTGCAAATAACGCTATAAATGTAAACAATAAACAAATTCTCATTATCTCTCCTGTTTGGCTATTAACCGGTAATCACTTTCCGGTATTTTTAAAACAATATATACTATTAAAGTTTAATCTCTGCCGAAATCCTGAGTCCAATAGGTGTCAACATATGAAATTCCCATATACTGCCAGTTGCAATCCATAATATTTTCACGATGACCCAGGTCGGGAACTCCGTTGTCAATAATCCAGGCCTTTACAACTTCCAGACCATCTGTATATCCCCAGGCTATATTCTCACCAATGCCGCTGCCGCTGAAATAACTCCACAATCTGTCACTGAAAGAAGTCCCGTCACAACTTTCATGTTGCATCCCGCAATTGTCTGCCATATCGTTGGAATGAGCATCAGCTGCAGCCATCAGATCTTCATGAAGAACAACATCGTTGCAGGGAGTCCGATTCAACAGATCTTCATAGGCTCCGTTATCATGGCCATTATCATAGTCATTTTGGAGAAATTCCTGGGCAAAGCCTGCAGGATCCGTACGAACATAATTTGTGTAATACAGGACATCTTCTTCCTGAGGCAAAAGATTAAAACCGTTGTTGCTATTGTTATTGCTGTTGCTGTTGCTGTCGTCATCGCAGGCAACCAGACTGATAACAAACACAAAGGCAAGAGACATCAAGATTACAGAGGATAATTTCATTGTAAACTCCATTCTTAAAACATTAAAAGCAATCAAACCATTCAGTTTGCTTCCCAAAAAGAAAACCATTCCGATTCTCAAAGAATATATTGGAATTTGAGATTAGTTTAAAGAAAAAAATATTACTGCTTGAAATTTGGCCAAAAAAGGCGGTTAACAAATTATCTTTTATCTGTTAACATTATTTTATAAATTTCTTAGTTCAAGCTCTGTATAGTTTTTATCAATCTTAACCTGGAGATCAAATAATGAAAAAAAGTATTCTTTTGGCAATTTTAATGGGCATAATGTTTTCCGCTGCCAGCACGGGATGTTTCTGGCGAAGTCGCAGAAGCAGAAGCAGATGCTACCGTACCAAAAGTGGCCGCCGTGTTTGCAAAAGCAAAAGTAGCAGAAGAAAAGGGCGTATAGGTCGCAAACGCCGCAAACGCCGTCGCAGGCATCGTTAAATCAACACTCTGGTCTTGATCACTCCAATCTTCATCAAAACCTGTCAAAAATCTGTAAATCAGGGGCATCCTGATAATTACATAATTACCCCTGCAGTATCTGGTTTATCATATTTAATTTAACTTAGAATTGGCACGCCCAAGAGGATTCGAACCTCTAACCCTCGGTTCCGTAGACCGATGCTCTATCCAGTTGAGCCATGGGCGCAAATAAAATGCGGAATATTTTGGCGGAGAGCGAGGGATTCGAACCCTCGGTACTTTCGTACACACGCTTAGCAGGCGCGCACCTTCAGCCACTCGGTCAGCTCTCCAAATTGTTGCGGAGGAGGAGGGATTCGAACCCCCGGTACTTTCGTACAACGGTTTTCAAGACCGCCGCCTTCGTCCACTCGGCCACTCCTCCGAAGATTTAAATCGAGATTTGTGCGGTTTGGACATTTCTCAAAGTATCTCCATGCCGATGAACAGCATTTTACTTACAGAGAATCAACGGGTTTGTCAATACAAAAAATTCGGGAAAAATAAGAAAGACAAAACGTCTTCTGAAACTCAAGGTTAAAAAGAAAAGAGGCTTAAGTTTTGACCTGAGGAAAGCGAGATCTGAAACAAATTAATCCAAGGGAACAATTCCAATTTTGATGCCTTCAGTAACAGCTTCGGTTCTGTTGCTGACTTCCATCTTGGCGTAGATATGCTCGAGATGGGTGCGGATGGTTGAAACACTCACCCCCAAAGATGCAGCTGTTTCTTTGTTGGAATAACCCTTAGCTATACATTTAAGAGTTTCTTCTTCCCTGGGAGTCAAAGGAGAAACCCGTTTGGTATCAGATTTTTCTTCTACCACTTTGGTTTTGGTAAGGGTTTCACGAAATTTGCTGAGAATCTGCCTGGCCAGGTGGGATTGAATAACACTGCCGCCGGCACTGACCTCCTTGATGGCATCAACCATTTTTTGAGATTTCATCCCTTTAAGGAGATAACCGGAAGCACCTGCTTTGATAGCTGCCAAAACTCTGTTTTCTTCATCGAAGATAGTAAAAATTATTATTTCAATATTGTTGTTTTTCTTTTTAATACGGCGAGTAACTTCTATGCCGTCAATTCCGGGAAGACCCAAATCCAAAAGTACGATTTCAGGTTTAAGCAAAAAAATATCCTCGAGTGCTTCTTCTCCGGTGCCGGCACTGCCAATGAGGCGAATTGAATCTTGCAATCGGAGTAATCTTTCCTGTTGTCTGCGAATTTCCGGTTCATCTTCGACCAGATAAACTGAGATTTTATTTTCAGGCAATTGTTATCAACTCTTCTTTTCAGGCATAAAGTGAAAGGTTTCAACTTCTCTGACTGGCAAATTGGCCAAAACAGGTAGCATCTCGGGCGGCCAGGCTACTTGAAGAGCCACATTGCGGTCATTTAGTTCGCCGGCTCCGTCGTGACCTCGGGCTTCCTGAATATCGAGCAGAGCATAAAAACGAGCTGCCTCGAGCACACTACCACTTTCCATTTTGATGTCTACCATGGTTGAATAAATAATTCCTGTTCCATCACCATTGTCGGTAATTTCCCAGAATCTGATTTGCTGGGGCCAATCTAGCAAACCGCAATTTTGGACCTCATAATAACCATACCAGGGTTCCATGCCAGAGGGAGCAGGCCTGGGCATAACTTCGTTCTGATGGTGATGTCCGGTAATATGAAGAATGACATTGGGACAGGAATTGAGAATATTTCTGAATTCATCTGTTTTGCTGCCCAGATCGCGTGAACAGTGATGACTTACAATAATTACCAACTTGTTTAAACTGACCAGCTCGTTGAGTTGCTCTTCTAGCCATTGCAATTCGTTGTCGGAAATGTAACCGGCAGCACTGGCTGTAACTCCTCCGGCACTGGAAGTATCTAGCCCGAGCATGGCAACGGGAATACCCGGAACAGGCTCATCAACCCGCCAATAACTGAGATTATTGTCCAAGTTGAACTGACTGAAACCGTGTCCTGGAGGACCGTTGGTCTCTGCATCCATAACCCTTTGAATCCACTCGATTCTATCGGTAAAATAACGATCGGCATCGGGAGGAACATAGGAAGAATCGAAATAATCATCTGAAGCCGGAACATTGCAACGCTCAGATGTTTCTGAATAACAATAAGTATCTGGACAGGGAGGCTCAACAAGACAGGTGGGCTCGGCATAATCGGAAATATAATAAGTGGCTGAATCTCCGGTTGGATTAGCTACTGCAAAATCCATGACGTCGAAATTGCCCAGAACCAGCAAATCATGGTTGCCTTGTACAGCATACCAGTCAACTGCGGAATCAAGTCCCTCACTTTGAAAGGGATCGTGAGGATCCGGTAACCCTGAAGCAAGTGGATCGTCGTCGATACCGGTATCGGGGTCGATGAGTTCACCTTCGAGCACATCGACAAACCATTGAATTTCATTGTTTTGCTTATTATCTATAAGATCACCTGAAAAGACGATGAAATCCATGGGGCGTACAGCGGCAAATTCGTTGATGGTTTTGATGGCACCATTGAGCACTTGGGTGCTCCAACACTCCTGGGGACGCCAGGCGGAAGCCTGGGCAAGGGGACTGTGAATGGAACGAGCCGGAGATTCTTCATCGACTACGTGGATATCGGTCATGTGACAGAAATATGCCAGTGAGGAGGGAGAGGCCGTTGAACCGTTGGCCACGGCAGCGGCATCCAAATCATTTCTCAATTGGTGAGATTCGCCGGGGCCCTCTTCCACTTTGCCAAAAGCATGTCTCAGATCTTCGAATTGTTCGGTGGCGGCCAGCACTCCCGCGACCGTGACCGTTACTGTGGTAGGTGGCCGCTCGGGAGGGGGAGAAATGGTGTCATCGCCACCGTCCCCATCAACATCTGCATCGTGAATATCGGCATCGTGGATGTCGAAATCAACATCTGCATCTGCATCTGCATCCACCCCGGCATCGGAATTAATGCCGGAAGAAGTATCACTGCAGGAAAGCACTGATAATGATACAGTAGAAAGGGTCGATGCAGTTAAAAACTGCCTTCTGGTTTGAGGGAAGATATTTTTAATTTTATCAGCCATTTTGATTTAACTATTGAAAACAAGAGAGGGAAGATCTTTCAAAAAAGGAAAGAATTGTTAGTTGTTGAAACGTCTTCTGAACCAGAATAATCCGGCAAACATCATGATGATGAAGGGGATAATTCCTGCGGGATTGGAACCAGAATGAACAGTGGTGCAACTGCAACCATCGGGAGCAGTGCTGTTATTACCTTGGGGATCGCCATCTTCGTCGATGCCGCCATCTTCTTCCGTTTCCTGGTCGGTATCGAAGCAGACTCCGTTAACACATTCTTCGCCATCGGGGCAAAGATTGGGGGCATTGTCTATTTCGCCATCGCAATCATCGTCCTGCCCGTTGCATTCTTCAGCTGAAGGAACCGGAGCACTGCATTCGCTCCAAGTACCATTATTACATATTTTGACACCGTTCCCGCAGATGGTTTCGCAGGTTGCGGTAAGATCTTCGTCGATTTGACCATCGCAATTGTCGTCGATACCGTTGCAGGTTTCATCAACTGGCCAAATAGCATTGCGACATTCACTCCATGCACCCTGGGAACAGATTTGGGTACCTTTTTGGCAAGCACCGGTGTCAATACCGCATTCACGAGTATCACCACTTACGCAAGAACAACCTTCATCGACTACGCCATCGCAATCGTTGTCGATGTCATCACAGATTTCTTCTTCAGGCTGCTGGGCATCGCAACCAACCCACATGCCATTATCACAATATTCGGTTCCGGTTCCACACTCTGAACTGCAAGGTCTGGAAAGATTTTCGTCGATCTGACCATTGCAGTTGTTGTCGATACCGTCGCAAACTTCAGTTGTAATTTCCAGAGCAATATCGTCGAGAACCTGAGTCAATTCGGGACCATCGTCAGTTTGATAATAGCAGCGATTGGAACTGTCTATACTGGAAGCAGTGGGATCGCAGCCGGTTCTTTCCATGCCGCCTTCAACTGCCATATCATGCAAGGCCACTGTGTCTACTCCTCCGGAAAACCCGATAACAGCAGTATTGACGTTCATTGCGGAAAGATCACTGACGCTGTTAACTGCATAAAACCTGGTTGCGGGATCATATGGATAACAGTACTGCCAACCATCGGTGATGAAAATTACATAGTTTTCGGAAGTATTGTCAGCCAAAGGTGAGTAGGAAGTCACAGCATCAAGAGTTTGATACATGGGAGTATAATTGCCGGTACAAGGGGGAGTATCCGAGAGTTCGGCTATGATGTCGGTTGAGGAACCGGGGGCTACATCTACCTTTACCTCGCCGGGAGTACATTGATCTACCCCGGGAAATACGTTGATGCCAAAATCAATGAGGCCATCATAATTGGTAACCAGGCTGGAAATTGCTTCTGTGGCCCAGTACCACTTTGTCTGTCCGTCAAGAGTTGAGGGATTGCCGTCGTTACATACCATGGAACTGGATTTATCTAGAACTATCAGAACCTTGGGCGGGGTACAATTTTGAGCTTTTACCATGCTGGGCAAAGCCGACATAATGAAGGCGAATAAAACTATTAATTTTTTCATAGTGACTCCTATGTATTTTAGTTTCTATCCCAAAAAGAATGGGAACTATTTAAAAAATTTTATTATTTAATAAAATCTTTGACAGTGAAATGAGTATAGAATAATTTCACCTGATTTGGAATAATAAAGTTGATATTCATCAATATTATTTAGCAAAGAAAAAAATTAAAGCAAGCTGATTTCTGCCTTGATAAAATTTCAGGTGGTTATAATATCCTTGCAAAAAAAAACAATAGAGCAGAAAATGCTTTATTTCTCAACAAATTTATTTTATTCAACTGAAAGTCCTGTTATATTGCAGGTTGATTTTGTTACCCTGATCATCTCCCTACAAATTTTGATGATGATATTGTTATTTACTCTTTAGAAACAACCATGAACCAGAACAAACTTCCCGAAAATCAGCAGCAAAACCCCTGGAAAGCCAATATTGGCCTGGGTGGTTCTACAGCTATTGTAGTTGGAAGCATGTTGGGCATTGGCGTTTTCCTGGCTCCCCAGATTGTCGCCAAACATGTTCCCTCCCCTTCCTGGTTTCTTCTGGTCTGGATCATCGGTGGCATAATGGCCTTTGCCGGAGCCATGTGTTACGGAGAACTTGGTTCCAGATATCCCAAAGCCGGTGGCGATTACACCTTTCTCAAAGAAGCCTATGGCAAACCGGTGGCTTTTCTTTCCGGGTGGACAGCTTTAACTGCCACTTTTTCAGGATCCATTGCAGCAACAGCTGTGGGACTGGCTCAATACTATATCGGTCCCCATTTTGGTTCCTGGTTCACCGATCCTCTAGTCAGTCTCGGACCGGCGTCTATCTCCTGGTTATCCCTTACCGCCATCGGACTGATAGCTGTTTTCACCATAATCAATATTGTAGGAGTATCATTTTCCTCCACAATTCAAGGAGTTGTCAGTTTCACCCCCTTGATTATTCTTTCTCTGGCAGCCATCTATTCTCTCTCCAAAGGCAGCTCCTCTTCTCCTCTGGGCAGCATCAGCAACACTATTAACAGCAAGCACTCTCTGCCTTCCGGACTTGGCTCCATTTCCATAGACAATTTGGCATTGGCTTTATTACCGGTATTTTTTGCCTATTCAGGCTGGAACGCTTCCAGTTATGTAGGCGGAGAAATCAAAAACGGCAAAAAAATCCTGCCCCTTTCCCTGCTTTTGGGGATTGGTCTGATAACCTTCCTGTACATCCTGCTGAATCTTCTTTTTCTCAAAGGTGAAACCATCAACTCCCTGCGCCAAATTCCAAATATCCTTGAACCTGCTGCTCTCAAAGCGTTTGGCAGATTGGGAGTTCCAATTTTCATTTCTCTCACAGGTTTTGCCATCCTGGGATCACTCAACAGCACCATCATGACCGGTCCCAGAATCTACCACTCCATGGCTGCAGACAAGTTGCTTTTCCGAGCTGTAGGAAAACTGTCAAAAACCAGCAGAACTCCCTTTAACGGATTATTAATTCAGGCAGTTATCGCCAGCACTTTTGTGGTTCTGGGAGGATTCGAAGATATTCTCAAATATACAACCATCATGATTATCGCCTTCTCTGCCATTACCGTATTTGGCATCTTTATTCTCAGACGCCGAAACCAACCGGATAACCACTTTAAAACCCCTTTGCATCCACTATTTCCAATTATTTACCTGGTCATGGCCATAGCAATCATTACTACAATCGCAATTACAGATCCTCGACAGCTCATCGTTTCAGGTATTATGACCATCATCGGCATAGCCAGTTATTTCATCTTTCATCGAACCGTTTTCAAAAGAGGCAAAATTGATCAGAACTAATTTTTATCTTACCTGTATTGTATTTTCCCTGGTTTTTTCCTGCAGCAACTCAGAACAGAAAGACAACTATCCCAAAAACAATCCCGACAAAAATTCAAAAAAAGAAAAACCTGACACACAGGAAAATTCAACTGAGCCAAAACAAAACAAGAAAGTTGAAAAGAAAAAGAAGTCTGATTCTGAAAAAACAATTGCAAAAAAAGTTGAAAAAAAGAAAAAGAAAAAAGAAAAATCTATTTGGGAAAAATCTGTTGCAACAGAACTTCCTACAGAATACAAAAATAAACTGAAGGGACTCAAGGGTGAAAAACTCAAAAAAATTAAAAGGGTAGATGATCAACACTATTATATAAGCAATGAAACTCGTTATGATCTCTGGTATCCCCACATTAAAGATATGGGAGGAGCCTATGTTGGCGTAGGTCCCGATCAAAATTATTCCCTTGCCTCCATTGCCAAAGCCAAATTGGTTATTCTTATAGATTACGACTATGAAGTTTTATCTACTCATCGTCTTTATATGCTGTTTTTCAGAGAAGCCGAAAAACCTGAAGATATTCTCGAATTTCTCAAACGCAAACATGTTAAAAAGTTCAAAAAATTAGCACAAAAACATTACAATGCTCGCCAGGCTCGCTGGGTAAGTGCAATCCATCGGGGTGCAGGCAATTTTATCCGCAAACATCACCGCAGCCGCTCCCGCCGGAAAAAACAAAAGGGAGGCCGTTACTGGCTTACCGATCCCAAAATATTCGCCTATTGGAAAAAACTGGTAGAGAATGATCGAGTTTTCTTGGCACCAGGCGATCTCCGCACCGGAAAAGCACTTGTGGAAATTGGCAATCTCCTCAAAAAACTCAAAATTAAACTCAATCTGCTCTATCTGTCCAACGCCGAAGAATTCTGGAGTTATACCAAAGAATTTCGCAAATCTATCATCAATCTGCCATTTGGTGATAAAGGACTTGTGCTTCGTACAGTTGTAATTGGTAAAAAATATGCAATTGGGTGGAAATTTCACTACGCCCTGCAAAAAGCCAGGGATTTCATCAAATGGATGCAAACTCCGGGTTCCTTCTCTTCAAAAACAATCGCTCGCAAACATCGTATCCCCATCGATGGCAAACCTTACTTGTCACGCTTCCCTGCCCCTCCCGCCTCTGAAAAGCAATAACCCGTTTTTTTACAAAAAGGAAAAATCGCTCTTTTGATGCTCCTTTGCATTCCCGCCTGAATCAGGGTATTTATTTTCTTTTATGAATAGAACAATAATAGTATAATTTGTAACTACTATCAGTTCCCATCCGATAATCCCTGCTATTTGCACAGGTTTAAAATGAAAAAAATTCTGAAAAATGCCCTCAAATTTATTCTTCCTTTAAAATCTACGATTATCATCTCTTTTTCCGGAATTTTTATTTTGTCCATGGCAGTCATTATTTTATATGGATATCTGCGTTCTCGTAATTCTCTTAATCAAATCGGTCAGGATTTGATGACTCAGACTACAAAGCGAATCCTTTCAAAAACTCAATTGTACCTCACTCCTCCCACCAACATCATAAAAAATGGTTCTTCTCTCATCTCCAACCAAGTGCTTGATTACAAGTCCGAAAAACAGATGCTGAAATGGTTTGTGAGTTCTATTAACAGCTTTCCCGATATTTACATGTTGTATTTCACTCACAAATCCGGGTACCACGTGGGTGTAGAACAACAGAATAACAAATTGATTTTCTGGAAATTCATGTATGAAAACGGGGTACACATTTTCACAAAATCGATCTACGATAAAAATTTGCAACTTTTGAAACGACTCAAGCAAAAAAATCCCAAATTCAAACCACGAAAACGACCCTGGTACTATGAAGTCCAAAACAAACTAAAACCATACTGGAGCAAGGTTTATGGCTTTTATTCTTCGGCAAAAAGCCAGCAGGCCGGCATTACCATAAGCCTTCCGGTTAAAGATAAATCAAGCAATTTTCAGGGAGTTATCGGGGTTGATATCAATATTAAAAAGATTTCTTCATTTCTTTCCAAAATAGAAATCAGTAAAACTGGTCTGGCCATAATTATCGACAATAAAGACAGAGTAATTGCTCATCCCGATTTCAACCAAGTAGTCAAGGTAGATAAAAATAAAAAGACAATTATCCGCAATCTCAAGCAAATAAAACCTGCCTGGCTGGCCGGAGGAAACAAAAATTTTCAAAAAGACCACAACAACAGCAGTTATCAAACCTCCGACGGGGAAAATATTTTATTGTCCCGCCTCAAATTTCCCAAAGACCATTTAAATCCCCGCTGGACTATTATCGTTGGAGCTAAAGATACAGATTTCATCGGGCCAGCCCAAAAAACCAATCGCCATGTTGTATTTTTTTCACTGATTATATTTTTACTGGGATTATTTGGGATTTTTTATCTGTCTCGCTCTCTGTCCAAACCTATCATCGCCCTCACCCGTGAAACAAACAAAATCAGATCTTTCAAACTGGATACTTCGGTCCAGGTAAATTCCAGAATCAAAGAAATCAAAGATCTGGATACATCAATCTGTTCCATGAAACACAGTCTGAAAGCTTTTCAACGATATGTTCCCAAAGAACTGGTTCGCAACCTTCTCAAGACCGAACAACAGGTAAAAGTTGGAGGCAGTCAGAAAGAATTAACCATATTTTTTTCGGATATCAAAGGGTTCACCACTATCTCTGAACAAAGTGAACCACAATTTCTCATGAATCACCTTTCCGAATATCTGGAAGAGATGACCACTATTCTCATTGCCCACGGTGCCACCATTAACAAATATATCGGCGATGCCATCATGGCTTTCTGGAATGCCCCGGTTGGTACCCCCAACCATCCCGAAAAAGCCTGCACAGCTGCCATCAAATGTCAACAGCGCCTGCAAGAACTCAACCAAAAGTGGGCACAGGAAAACAAACCCCGTTTGCTTACCAGAATGGGGCTGACTGTGGGCAATGCCATCGTCGGCAATTTTGGTTCTTCAGATCGAATCAACTATACCATTCTTGGAGATAACGTTAATCTGGCAGCCAGGCTGGAAGGTATAAACAAACTCTATACCACCGATATAATGATCAGCAAAAACACCAAAGATAGATTGTCGGCAGACTTTATTGCCTGGCCCCTGGATTTTGTAAGTGTAAAAGGCAAAGAAAAACCAGTTGTTATCTATGAACTCATCGGTGTCAAAGAAGAAGTTGAAAATTTTGATCAAATGAAAGAACAAAGTCAAATTGTTACCAGAGCCTTTGAGTTTTACATCAGGCAAGAATGGGCAAAAGCCATAACGGAACTCGAAAAAATCCCTCGAGACAGCAGACGACCATCTTTCCATAATTTCATGGAAAGATGTCAAACTTTTCTGGTTACTCCCCCTCCCTCAGATTGGAAAACAATGGGCACCAAGTTAAAAACTAAGTAGTTCTAAGTAGTTCACCTAACTGGCTTCAAGCAATACCCTGTCGAAAATCAGATTTTCATTTTTTCCAGCAGCTGGTTGATTAAATCAATAAATTTATCCAGAGAAGTTTCGGAATCACGGGCGCAGCGAAAACCAAAATGATGATAGGGCTTGGAATTATGTATATTTTGCCCCCTTCTGTAACTGCCATAGCAATGTTCCGCCCCCCAATACCAGGATCCACCCTTGACTACTTTCAAATTGCTTCCTTTGCAGGTTTTTCTTCCTTTGCCTCCACAGGGTCCCTGGGGATTGAATCCCAGGCAATCTTCGCCACATTCATGATAACTGAAGGAATACCAGTCGTGTACATATTCATCAGCATTGCCAATCATGTCATAAAGCCCGTATCTGCCCGCCGGTTTGCTGCCAACTTTCCAGGTTACTCCCTTGCCCGGCTTCAATCCTTTTTTTCCACAACCCCGGCCCCGCTTATCTTTGATTACAGCTTTGGTGCAATCCAAAGGGGAATTTCCCCAGGGATACTGTTCCCCGTCTGGTCCGCGGGCAGCCTTTTCCCATTCAGCTTCCGCGGGCAGTCTTTTACCCTGAACCCGACAATAATTATGAGCGGCCAGCCAACTGACACCAACTTTTGGTTGTTTCTCGCCTGAATAGCCGGGGTAATATGTTTTTTGAGGCTGACATTTTCCTGATTTGACGCAGCTTGCATACTCGCCGGCTGTAACTTCATATTTATCCATAAAGAAGGTATCTGTCCATACTACTGCGGCAGGACGCTGGTTTTTCAATTTATTATCGGCGCCTCGGATAAAATAGCCTCCGGGAACACAGGACATTCTTGAAGGAACTCGTCCACAGGGTTTATTGATGCGCAAATTGCAACGGGGAATAAAAGCCAAAACCATGAAAAAAAAAGGGGAAGCGATATTTGACATTGTCTGAATCTCCTCAAAGGACCTTCTCTCTAAAGAGAGCACAACGGTAAATAATAAATTCAAATTTATTCTTGAACCCAGGGGTACAGTTTACGCAATTATCCGGGGAAAGGCAAAAAACAACTCTTTTAAAGATTGGAGAGATAGAAGAATAGATTACCCTGAATTCGGGAAGCGAAATCAGGGTAATACTAAAAGGGGGGGGGGAGGAGAAACCTGAAGATTTTAGGGAGCTTGGACCAGATCTTCAGCAAAACGTGGCAGAATTTTGCGATTACCGAAGGTGTAAACTGCTATTCCTCTGACTGTATAATAGACATTAATGATGTCTCTGTCGGCAACATAGCCGTCATAAAGATCGTCGTCAACTCTGATGGTATCACCGGAAGCGTCCTGAATTTCCATTTCCTGATAATCATCAGGATCATCGGGATTTGCATCGGAACATTGAACACTACCACCACTGGTATCTACCTCGATCAGCATACCTTCGAGTTCCTCAGCTCTGGAGCCGCCGTTGTTGATTTCACTGATGCTGACAACAATGGGAGTGAGAGTCACAGGGGTATCATTGGTGATTGTAACTGAATCGGGCAAAGAGATTTGAGTCTGGTCATAATACTCTTCATAAACTCCAGTTACTTCAACTTCTTTACCCAGATCGGAAGTAGTAACAGGCATGGGATCGCTGCCCATGTAAATATACATGCCGCCATAACCGGTAACACTCATATCCTGAATATAGAATTTGTTTTCGTCAACAGCTGTTACTACGCCGGAAATTGTAACACTGACACCGGGAGGTACGTGATCGGGATGACATTCTTGCCTGAGTGCCGGAATTGAACCACCGGTTGCCCCATTCTGGTTGGCATCGGGACAAGGATCACAAACATCGCCAATGCCATCACCATCGGAATCTTCCTGATTGGGATTGGCATCGTAAGGGCAATTGTCATTATCATTGGAGTATCCGTCGTTATCGATGTCGGAAGGGTCGAAAGTACATTCAGTGGTATCGGCATCAAGGGGACAAGGATCACATTCATCACCCTGACCATCATTATCGATATCAGACTGAACTCCGTCGTCCATGGGACGAATAGGGTTGAAAATCAGAGGACAATTGTCTTCATCGTCGTTGATACCGTCACCATCGGAGTCTTGAGAAGTTATACCGCTGTATTCACCTTCACGGGAAGGCATGCAGGTGGGTTCGGCATAGGGTGTATCACAATAGAAAAGAGGATATGTATCATCAAAACCTTCTCCAATTGGAGCCACTGAAGTTTCAAGATCATTCAGACTTACACCCAGATCATCAAGAATACAAACCTGTTTGGAATTACCGCAAACTTCAATATTATCGCAGTTTGAACCGAGTTCACCGGTAATATTGGCATCACCGTAAAGAACTTCTCCGCCTCTCATGACCATGGCTACATCAGATACTCCGGAATCTATGACTACTTTGTGATAATCAGTTGCCCCGTCTGCGTTGAAAACAGCTATGTCTGCATAAAGATCAGTCGCCAAGTCCCCAATAAATTCTTGGACTCCGAGAACAGCAGCATTATCTACTGTAGCCATCCTCCAGAGTTTATAATTGGAAAAATAGTCGTAATAGTGATTCTCGTTGAGATATTGGGCGCATTTAAGCTCTCTCAGCATATTCATGGAACCGGTAATGGTCCAGTCGGTGCCAAGTCCCATTTTTATGCCCATTTTGTCCATCAATACAACGGGAGCTGTAGCTCCATAGAGATCGATATTTGTTCTTGGTGACCAGATAACATTTCCGCCTTCGGATGCCATCAGGGAAACATCACTGGCATTCATACCAATTGCATGGATATAGGTGGAATTGGGACCGAGAAGATCGTGTCCATCGGGTTCGAGACCGGTCATACAGATGAATTCGTTGCGAGCACTGAGGGCAATTCCTTCGGATACATGGGGAACAAAGTGGGCATTCCCACTGAGTGAAGTCTGGCTGTATTCATATTCTGCACAGCCGCTGTCGGTCATGAAACCGTTGCTGCCGCTGTGGAGGGGGAAAGTTTCATATATGGGTGCATTAATTCCGGGGAGTTCTGCATGGTAATCTTTGTCTACATTACGCATGAGGCCCTCGGCAGAACCGGAACCGAACAGGGTAACTGTTCCACTCATGATTTGTCTCAATTCACCAAAAGTCATCTGTTCAGAGGTGCCGTTGCCGGGCTTGTCGATGCTGTCATAACCGTTGAGTCCACGGCGCCACTCATTACGGTGTTCGTAACGAATTTCTCCGTGTCCGCCTGGCCATTCGGCACTTCCAACCGGGGGAACCTGAATCCAGCGAATATGATCGTGAGAGTTGATCAAAGCCGGGCTGACAACGTTGGAACCGCAATTCAAAACTGTGGCTTCGTTATAACCGGTAGAACCAGAACAATCACATCCGGTGCAGACAATCTTGCTGGTTGCAGAATCAACCAGGACTTCACCATAGACATAAGTAGTTGTACCGGTAAGTACGTTACCCTTGAGCAAGATGAGGTCGTTGCTGCCGGAGTTAACATCGCAGGTGGGATTGGTGGGTTCTTGAGGTGTGCCACAATTTTCGACTGCAGGGCCATCACAAGCACTGGTGCCAGCGCAATCAGGATCATCACAATCGGTCAAGCCGTCTTCATCGTTGTCGATACCGTCACTGCAGTTTGTTTCTACATCGCCGCTGCAAGCAGGATCGTCGACGCAATCAGAATCGTCGCAGTCAACATCGCCGTCACCGTCGTTGTCGATGCCGTCACTGCAGTTTGTTTCTACATCGCCGCTGCAAGCAGGATCGTCGACGCAATCAGAATCGTCGCAGTCAACATCGCCGTCACCGTCGTTGTCGATGCCATCATCACATATTTCCTGATTGTCATTATTGCCGGAACTGTCGTCATCACAACCAGGCAAAGCTAATTGACTTATTGAAAAAATAAACATGAATACAAGAAGTTTGCGCATTATAACCTCGCTTGGGAAAGATTAATCAAAATTTAACCGCTATCAATATTCAACTTTGAAGCGGAACGGATTTTATACTTATAGCACAAGAAAAGATAGTTACAATACCAACCCTGTGAATAATTTCTCTTTGTGAATAATTTCTCTTATTGTTGATAAAATTAAAATTGGAATTTGGATTTAGTTGATTTGTATCCGGCAATTATTTTTTTTTGGTCGCTTTGGTTTCCATGAAGCATTCAGCATTAAATACAGCACCTGATGCTATTTCCAAACTTTTTGTCTCCAGCTTTCCTTTGAATTGAGAAGAACTTTCGAGTTTCGTTTTTTCCAATACTTTTACATCACCTTCAATCCGTCCCTGATTTATCAACTCTCTGACAAAAATTTCGCCCTCGACAAATCCACCTTTTCCAATAATCAAGGCCGCTTTTTCCGAATTGACCTTGCCACTGAGTTTGCCTTCTATCCTGACAGGATCTTCAAAATTCAACTCTCCGTTAAAGCTAGTTTCAGGACCAATTAGGGTGGTAATAGTGGATTTTTTAGTCATTATTTTATGCCCCCGTGGGTAAAAAATGCTATGGTACAAGGAACCCCGAATTCTCTTATTTGTCTGAGATTGATAATAACCTCAGTGGCAATGGTGGGAGCCACATTGACAATGTATTTCTGAACTCTGTTAACCGTGAGAAAAATACCCAGACCGGCACCAATTTTTTTGCGATCTATCTGTTCGTCCGAATAAATACATTTGTTCAGATATTTGAGGGTTGTCTTTTTGTCCAAAGCACCGAATCGGTCTCTGACTGACATGAACAAACCTTCATCAGTCTGAGCATAACGCAACGACACCGGCTTGGGACTATCCATATGGACCCTTTTGTGTGGATCAATGCTGCCAAACATCATAGAACCATCTTCTCTGCGAGGTGCATTGTATAAGGCATTCATTATCATCTCTTCACCCGCTTGTACTGCATGTTCACGCCGCATTCGCCTTAATTTCATATCCTTGGCAACTGTCTGAATTTTATCAAGTACGTATTGTCTCCCTTTGTAATCGTTGAAACGCAGATAGGAAAGCTCGTCTTTGTCGGAAAGGTATTTTTCCATCCCGAAAATATCGCCTGTACACAGAATTTCTATGATAGTTTTCAGATCATCCTGCCAATTGAATTTTTCCAGGAGTATCTGGTCGATATTGTCATTGCCGAGAAGTTTAACCACTTCAGGCAAAGTAACTTCAGAAGGGAGCACGGGAATCAATTTGCGGTTTTTTTGTTTTTGAGCCCGAGCAAATTCATCTAGCAAGTCGATTTCTTTTATAGAGGGAACAACAATCCCCAAATGAAAATCTGCCCGACCCGGCTTTTTGAGAGACCTGGTTCTGGCAGAAATCTCCAATTCCATACCGACCAGAAGCTTTTGAATAACATTGGTGACTTTTTGTCTTTGGGGGGTTGAAAGAATTTTAATTTTTATGCTGGAGGTTCTTGCCATATTATAAATATTGTCTGTTAGGATAAAACATAACTTGTAGTTACAAAATTATGCAGTTGCAATAGGAAATTGAGCCTTACAAAGGAGGCTCTTCTTCATCAGTTTTGACCGGGTTTTCCTTTTTTTCTTCTTTTTTGGACTCATCAGATTGAGATGCCTCCTGGTCAGTCTTTTCATTGTCTTCGACTTGGGATTCATCTTTACTTTTATCAATCTTGTTTTTGGTTGATTTTTCTGATTCCCCGGCTTTTTTCCATGGCAGGGTCTGGCCTTCAAAGGGAGTAAACTCAATATTGGAAAATGTATAGACCAAAGTACTGTCACCCCGGACCAGTGTAACTTTATTAATTTGTTTCTTTTCATAATCAAATTCTTTGACCATATAAATTCTGTCTTCATGTTCCAGCCTATTATTCTTGACAGCTCCGCTATAATGCACCAGTGATTGTAAAAGACATGGATATTTGGCCTTTTTCTCTGCCAAAATATTGCCATTTTCACCGGGAGCTTTTACCACAGCTTTGTCTACATAGCACTCAATCACTTTGGAAGGTTTGTCATTTTTTACGTAAAGATATTTGGACTGACCTCTGCTATATACATATTTGCCATAACTTGTTTCCTTTTTGATATTATTGACAAAAACCTCAAGTTTGAAATCAGCTCTGATCATTTTTACTTCATCATAAAAATCAAGTACTTCTCCCAGTCCCCGCCATTTATTGTTTTGAACTTTTTCCTTTTTGCCGGTGGTATTTTGTTTTTCGGATTTAAAAAAACTGCAACTGCTTAAATTTAACAAAATTATCATGAAAAACAGGATTTTTCTACTCATATTCACACTCCTTGGGTAACAGATAATACCAGAATTGTCGTTGAGATCCAAACAGGTAAAAAATCTTACCTCAACCTTTATACAATACTTTAAGTATTTATGAAATTTTATTTTTTTAACTAGTACTAGCGATCTTAAATTCGCGACCTAATTATTTTAAAAGCCAAATATCC
>JAWLEA010000166.1:0-6696 GCA_041686345.1 Polyangia bacterium
GGCTATGCCGGCGTCGTTGGTGGGGGCGGTTTGGTTGAGGAATACTTGCAGGGGGGAAGTTGCAAATGATTGGAGTAATAATTTCAAAAGGAGTCGATTTTGAAAAACTCCGCCGGAGAGGACAAAAAGTTTTTCACCTGTCAACTGGGCGGCTTTGAAGAGGGAAGCTGCAAACCAGTTATGAAATCCGAAGGCTATTTCACCGAGGGGAACCTGGTCTTCCAGATCGTCGATGATGCAATTGAGCAGTTCGCTGTAATTGATGATCAGATGGTCTTTGTCAGTCAGTTTGACCTCGAGGGGATAGTTGCGCCGATCAAATTGATATTTATCGTAAAATAGTTCAGCCTCTTTTTGCAATTTCATGGCGGCCTGCGCTTCGTAACCGGCTTTGTCCACAAGTCCGATTAAGGAGGCAATCCCGTCAAAAAGGCGGCCGGCCGAGGAACACAAAGGTGAATTAATTTTGCGCTCCAGCATCTGCTCAAAAACGTTGTATCTGCCGGTCATAAATCGCACCGGCTTTTCGACTTTGGCTGTATGGAGCAAAGAAAATGCACAGCGGTCTGTTTCCCGCGCTGCTTTGTCTCCTCCCGGCAGAGGGAAAGGTCGAAGGTGTCCCCTTCTGGTAAATTCCTGCCAGTTTTTGCCTACTTGAAGCAATTCACAACCCCAGATGGTTCCGTCTCTTCCATAACCGGTTCCGTCGCAGATAATGCCAACCACTTTTTTGCCCAATAAATTGTTTTCAGCCATGGCAGACAACAAATGGGCATGATGGTGGTAAACATTGATTTCTTGAATATTTTCGCCATTGCGGTTTTCGGCTTTTTGCTTAAAACCGCGGTAATCCACACTCCTAATTGCATAACCCGGATGAGCATCGAGCTTGATTTTTTGAGGTTTAACTTCAAAAAAAGAGGTAAAATCCCGCACCTGTTCCAGCATAAAATCTACATTCCGAACATCGATCAACTCGCCGATATGCTGGGAGAGATAAATACGCTCTCCTTTGCGCAAAGCAAAGGTGTTTTTCTGGTTGGCACCAAAACTGATGGAGAGTTCTTCTTCTTGTTCTTCAAGGTTGGTGGAAATTTGAATTTCCGTGGGTACGATTCCTCTGGAGCGACGCAGGGTCATTACTTTATTGCGAAGCACCATGGCGATTGAATCATCGCATTTGCGCACTATGTCCCGATTGTGGGAAAGAGCAAAATCGCAAATTTCCAGATCGAGCAATTTCTCCACTTCTTTGTCGGTGGAAGCAATGGGTTCATCTTTAAGGTTGGCGCTGGTCATGACCAAAATCCCCGTTTGGGCCAGGATCATCTGATGCAAGGGAGTATATGGCAACATGAAACCGAGATAGTTGTTGTCAGGACAAATGTGATCCAGAACCGAGTTGATTTTTTTGAGCAGAACTATCGGGGCAACTGCCGAACGCAGCAAATCTTCTTCTTTGGGACTGACCTCGCAATATTTGCGGATTTCTTCGAGCGAAGGTGCCATGAGAGCAAAGGCTTTTTCCGGTCTGTTCTTTGCCCGACGCAATCTCGCCACGGTTGAGGCCTTAAAAGCATCGCAGGCTATATTAAAACCACCCAGTCCTTTCAGGGCGCCTATGGCTCCTTGCCTGATCTTTTTAATAAAATACTCCCGGGGTTCCAGATCAGCATCTTTTTCTACACCTAGCAAAGTTAAAGCAGGGCCGCAATCTGCACAGCAATTTGGTTGGGCATGAAATCTTCGGTTCAGAGGGTCTTCATATTCCTGACGACACTGCTGGCACATGGTGAAAGAGGCCATACTGGTAAGATGACGGTCATAAGGTCGATCACGAATGATAGTAAAACGAGGTCCGCAATTGGTGCAATTGGTAAAAGCATAGCCGTAGCGGCGATTTTGAGGGTCAGATATCTCCCGGGCACATTCATCGCAGATGGCTATATCAGGAGAAACGGCAACCTCTTTGTTGAGATTATCCCCTGCTTCACTGGTTTTAATGATAAAACCCTTACTGCCCGCAACCGGGATTTCATCCACGGCAAAAGTTGCAATTCTGGATAAGGGGGGAGGATGCTTTTGCAATTTATCCACAAATTTATCCAGAGCTTTTTCTTCACCCTCTATTTCTATAAATACGCCTTGAGCGGAATTAAGTACGAAACCGGCAAGGGAATGATCGAGAGCATATTTGTATACTGTGGGTCGGAACCCTACTCCCTGAACTACTCCCCTGATTTTGATTCTATTTCTTTTCTTACCCATTCATACCATTCCTTGAGAGATTCAGGCTGGTTAGCACTGAGTCTCAGCACTTTACAACCGGGGTTTACTTCTTTGATTTCGGCTTCGACCTTGTCTACATCAATATCCAGATGAGGAGCAATGTCCATTTTGTTGATAACCACGATATCAGCTTTTTCAAACATGGTTGCATATTTTTTGGGTTTATCTTCACCTTCAGTAATTGAGTAAACCGTAACCATCCGGTCAGCACCGAGATCAAAAGTAGCTGGGCACACAAGATTTCCCACATTTTCAATCAAGATGAAATCAAGTTCCTCTAAATCCAGATCCTCAATAGCGGCGTGGATCATTTTGGCATCAAGATGGCAACCACCTTCGGTATTGATTTGATAGATGGGAATATCAAAATCGGTAAATTGCTCTGCATCTCTGGAAGTATACAAATCGCCTTCAATAATCGCCATTTTGTATTTACCGGTGAACTCAGCCAGGGAATTTTTGATCAAAGTGGTTTTTCCTGCCCCCGGCGAACTGGTCATATTGAGAACAAAAACAGAATTTTTTTTGAATTTCCATCTGTTGTCAGCTCCAAGGGCATTATTTTTCAACATGACATTTTTCAGAACTTTAATCTTCACTATATTACCTCCGATAGATTAATTTTTATATTTATCTTCGTTTTTATTCCGGATCTTCCACCTCGATGGAAGCCAAATAAAAACCTTTTTGAGATTCATCCTCTCCAAATTCTTCAAATTCAAGGGTGGTTCCTTCGAGAAAAGTTCCCTTGATCAATTCTTCAAAGTAAAAACAGAAGGAATCAGGATAAACAGTATAAGGTTTGGACAATTTGAAAACCAGTTGGGTGATTTTGCGATTTTGCAGTTCAGGGTCTTCTTTTACTGTTTCTTCGACAATTTCGTAAACGTATTCAGCTACTTTACTTTCATGCATAGTAAATTCCGTATATGCCAAAATCTGCTAAAGTGCAAATTATGACTTGATTGTAAGTTTTTTCACACTTTCTCACAATTCAACTTTTTTTGGAGCAATCTCAAACCTGGTCAGATTTGCAGGAAAGTGTAGTTTGATGATATTCAAGAATAAAGTATGCCCATAAAATTATGATAGATGAACGGGGACGGACTTTGTTTTTGTTTGATATAATTTTTTTCTTTAAATACAAAGACTTAAAAGGACAGACCCTTTTCCATGTGAAATTTATAACAGAATTCTGTTTTTTTAAAAGCCTTTTTTTCTTAAACAATTTTCAGAACAATTCTTATTATTCCTTTTTTTTCATGTACTTATAAATTGCCAGCCAGTATTACATATTTTTAATTTTTAATAATCATGACTGATTTGCACTAATGTGTTAAGTGAAAAATGAACTTTTTAAGGTCAAGGTTTTATTAATTAAATCTAAATTGTGAAAGGATGATTTAATACTATGGAAACTAAATTTATTAATGAATCCGGTTTTCAGGATTTTGTGGGCAAACTTGTTGAATCCCGCAACCTGCTCGGACCGGTGGCCAAAAGGAATAAATTTGTTTTCGGCGAGATCAATAAATATGAAGATCTTCGTCTTGATTACGATGTTACCCTTCTGCCTCCCAAAAAACTGTTTTTCCCTCCCAAACAGGATTTGCTTAAATTTTACGGACAAAAAGGAGAATCCTGTATCGATCCAGTACCTCAGATTCTACTGGGAGTACATTTCTACGATATCAAAGCCATCGATATGACTGATCTTCTCTTCAGAGAAAACAACGAAGATTACAACTATCTGGCTAATCGTGAATGTACAACAATTATTGGCTCCAACATCCAGAATGTATCTGCAAGAGCATTTTTCGGCTCAGTTGGCACCGAAGTTGAACCAAAAGGACATGACGGGTTTCTCACCAAAATCGATGGTGGATACGTATTCGAGGTAATTACAGCCAAAGCCAAAGAACTGCTTCAATTTGGAGATTTTCAGGATGCAAATGAAAACCAGATAGAACAAGCTGAAAAAGTAAATGCCGAAGTCTTGACCAAATGCCCTGAAAAACTCAATAACACCAGTGCAGAAATCAACGAAAAAGTACGCAATTCCTTTTACAGCAAAATCTGGGAAGAAATTGCCGAAGACTGTTTCTCCTGCGGTTCATGCAACATTGTCTGCCCCACCTGTTATTGTTTTGATGTCCAGGATGACTGGTACCTCGATCAGGAGACCGGGGTCAGAGCTCGCAGTTGGGACGGTTGTCTCAAAGAAGATTTCTCCGAAGTTTCCCTGGGCCAAGGCTCAATCGAAAACTTCAGAGAAAGCAGAGGCTCCAGATACAGACATCGCCTCATGCGCAAAGCCACCTACCTCAATGACAAATTGGGTGGACCCGCTTGTGTTGGATGTGGTCGCTGCAGTTCAGTATGTACCTCTGACATCGCAGATCCTGTTAATGTGATCAAACAAATAATGGAGGAGTAATATGTCTTGTGAAAATTGCAATTGCTCTAATCAAGCAAATTACGAAAATATATTTATGCCCAAAGAGGCTAAAATCATAAAAACCAAAATGTCCACCGCCTCGGAAAAACGTTTCTGGGTCAAATGGGCAGACGGAAGTCAGGCCAAATTCCAACCTGGACAATTCCTGGAAGTTTCTCTGTTCGGATATGGAGAAATTCCCATAGGTTATGCCAGCTCCCCTACTTTCAAAGACAATTTTGAAATAGTAATCAGAGCTGTCGGAAGAGTTTCCAATGCCCTGCACAAATTGGAAAAGGGTGACTCCATCTTTTTGCGTGGTCCCTTGGGCAACGGCTTCCCCATGGATTCTCTCAAAAACAATGATGTCCTGGTCGTAGCTGGTGGAATCGGCTATTGTCCCACTCGCAGTCTGGTCAATTACATTCTCGACAAAAGAGATGAATTTGGCGAGTTCACTCTGTTTTACGGAGCCCGTTC
This sequence comes from Polyangia bacterium, assembly GCA_041686345.1. Lineage (GTDB taxonomy): Bacteria > Myxococcota_A > Polyangia > HGW-17 > HGW-17 > JAQICJ01. The sequence goes on from JAWLEA010000166.1 coordinate 5,207, forward strand.
TCCCAAAGACCGCATGTTCAATGACGATTTTGATCGATTCAAAAATATGGACAGAGTCAACGTACTGGAAACTGTAGACAAAGGTGACGAAACCTGGAAGGGAAATGTTGGTGTTATCACTACCCTTTTCAATAAGACCGACAAAATCAACAAAGATACCAGAGTTATCATCTGCGGTCCTCCCATCATGTACAAATTTGTCATAGCTGAAACTGACAAGTTGGGCATTCCCCATTCCAATATCTATGTAGATCTTGAACGCAGAATGAAATGTGGAATTGGTAAATGCGGACACTGTCAAATCAATGATAAATATGTCTGTATAGACGGCCCTGTATTTAAATATTCTGAGTTGGAAGACAGAGAGGAGGCATTCTAATGGAAGGAAAGCCAAAAATAAAAGTTGCCTATTTTGATTTTGCCTGTTGTGAGGGATGCCAGATAGAAATGACCAATTTCGGAGAACCTGCATTTCTCGAACTGCTCAATCATGTAGAAATAGTAGAATTTCGCGAAGCAATGAGCGAAACAACTGACGAACCAATTGATATAGCTTTTGTAGAAGGAAGTTTCACTCGTGAAGCCGATCGCAAAAGACTTGAAAGCATCAGAGAACGAGCCAACATCGTTATTGCTTATGGTGCCTGCGCCTGTACCGGCGGCATCAATGCTCTCAAAAATCACCAAAACGATTATAAAGAAGCTGTTTACGGCAAAGATGCCGACATGCCACATCTTGACAGTCAACTTGCCCTTCCGGTGAGTGCAGCTATCGGGGTAGATTACGAAGTTAACGGCTGTCCCATGAACAAAGATGAATTTGCCAGGATAGTATCCCACCTTCTGCATGGCAAAAAACCGGTTATTCCCAAATATCCTGTCTGCGTAGAATGTAAACTCAGTGAAAATGTTTGCATGTATGAACTAGGTAACCATTGTCTGGGCATGGTTGCCAAAGCCGGTTGCGGAGCACCTTGTCCGGCTCAGGGAATTCCCTGCGAAGCCTGTCGTGGATTTGCTTCCAACCCCAACGAAAAAACATTAAAAAAGGTTCTTCAAGACAGAGCCGGCTTCAGTGAAGAACGAGCCGAAACCAAATCACGCATGTTTACAGCTAATTGCAGATATGACGCCCCCTTAAAGGATAAGGAGTGATGAAAATGAAAAAAGATCTTAATATAAATGTACATCACGTTACCCGAGTTGAAGGGCACGGAAATATAGTTGTCAATTCCAAAGATGGAAAACTCGAAAAAATTCAGTGGCAAGTTCCAGAAGCCCCCCGCTTCTTTGAAGCTATGGTTCGAGGACGCCATTACAGTGAAGTAGCTCGCATTACCAGCCGTATCTGCGGCATCTGCGCAGTGGGTCATACTCTGGCTTCAGTCAGAGCCACTGAAAATGCTCTCGGTATCAAAATTACCGAACAGGCAAGAAAAACCAGGAAAATCCTCAAGCATGCCGAAAACGTGGATTCTCACATTGTGCAT
>JAWLEA010000167.1:0-6649 GCA_041686345.1 Polyangia bacterium
AATCGAAGGAGATCCAATCAGCGAAAAAACCCTGAAAAGAGCCTGGGTCGAAAGTGCCAAAACTGTCTTGATTCTGGCCGACGACCAGAACCGGGAAACAACCGATTCCCAATCAGTTCTCATTGCCCTGGCCGTTAACAAATTCAATCCCAAAGCCCATTTGGTCACTGAATTGATCTATGCAAAACATGAACAACTGTTCAAATATATCCATGTGGACGAACTGGTCTGCCTGGAAAAATTATCCGAAAAATTACTGGCTCAATCAGCCCTCACCCCAGGTTTATCCCAAGTTTACATGAACCTGCTGACTCAATCAGCCTCCACCAACGAAATTTACATCGAAGCTGTGCCCCAATCATTTTTGGATAATGAATATACCTACGAAAAAGCTGAAGAAAAAATCATGTCCCTGGAAAAGGATTGCATTTTGATTGGTTTTACCACTCAAATATATGAAAAACACGAAGACGGCAGCTACATCAAAGACAGCCACGGCAATAAAATATCCAAACAAAAAATCGTCATCAATCCCAGCACTCAGCACAATTCCACCAACCATGAAAACGACTATTCCGTCAAACACAAGTTAAACAAAGACGACAAACTCTTCGTCATCGCTTTCGACAAACCCTACCTCTCCGAATTCCTCTAACCTACCACTAACCACCAAGTAGGGGAGGATCCTGCGTCATTTCGCAAGCTCCTGTGCCCTCTCTTCTTGAATTCTGAAATTCTTGTTATCTGACTGATATTACAATAGTTTTAAAATTTGCACAAAAGAGAAAACTTATTGGATAGTTCCCATCCCAGAATGGGGGTTTTTGGCTGAATGAGAAGTTTGCTTCAGATGCGCGGAGAAACTTCGCAGACATAGTTTATGCTATTTCAAGAAGTTACGACAAAGCAGATGAAGTAAAATTCCGCATTCAGACGATGACCTTCCTTTTTGGGATGGGAACTAGAAAATTGTTTGTAATTTTTGGCATCTATATGTATTTTAAATAGTTTTAAAACACCTCAGGAGTAAAAAATTGAGTAAAAAAAAGAAAAGCAGCAGTAAAAAACAACGAAAAAGCAGCAAACGAAAACCTGCCAAAAAATATAAGGTTTTATCCCTCAAAGCCGCCGGGGCTTATCCCTTTAATTGGGTAGCCGGGCTTTTTCCCGGACTGGATTTTCGTTCCACTTTTATCACCATCAGCGGTTGCATTCTGCTTATTCTCTATCTTTATCACGGCAAACCCTTCCATTTTTTCAAATATTTCCCGGATCTTGCCCGGAATCTGGGGCGAGAAAAAGCCGCCATGGCTTCTTATATTTACTCCCATCTGGTTTCGGCTGTGGTTTTACTGATAATTCCTCTGGCAGCTATCACCCTGGTGTTCAGGGAAAACCCCAAAGAGTGGGGAATCAAGTTTAAAGGCAGTGGCAAAGAATTTAAAATTGTGGTTATTTTTTATCTGATCTTTTTGCCTTTTCTCTTTATCTTTGCCCAGACCGATTCCTTTCAGGACAAGTATCCCAAACTCAAACTCATAAAAGATAATGGACAGCTCTTTTTCATGTATCAGGGAGTTTATCTAATCAAATGGATTGCCTGGGAATTTTTCTTCAGAGGCTATCTTTTATTCGGTTTTGCCAAGAAATACGGAGAAGCCGCAATATTATTTTCCACCATGCCCTTCGTAATTGTCCATCTGGGCAAACCCCAAGGGGAAATATTTGGTGCGATTGCAGCCGGCTTTATTCTTTGTCGCTTGGCTCTGAACGGCCGCTCCATTTTTCCTCTGGTCTGGCTCCATTTCATGGTAGCTGGCACCATGGACTTCATGAACTGCACCTTCTACCGCTAAACTCAAACAAAAATTCACACCACAAATCCATAATCATTCCCGCTGGCAAAATGTTGTTTTTTTGCTATAGTAAATAAAATTTGCAAAGGAGTTTTTTAAAGGAGTTTAAATGCGCTTTTTCATTCTGGTTTTTATTTTGTTTGTGGGAACTGTTCCAGTTGGAGGATTTGCAAACCAGTTTGATCCGGAACCTGCAACCGATGAACTTGATTTCACAAATAAAACCCCAAAAACCTGTAAAGCCAATGGCCTCAGCCTTGGATTTTTCAATCATCAAAATCATTCCCCCTGTCACAGTGGATTTATGCTGGGTATTTTCTCAAATGAATCTACAAATCAGATGACAGGAGTTCAGTTCAGCCTCGGAATCAACCAGGTTGAATCAGATTTCAGCGGTTTTCAATTTGCATTTTTAAGTTCCACTAGCTTAAACAAATTAAAAGGTTTGCAATTCAGTACCTTGCTAAACTAGTTTCCATCCCAGAATGGGGGTTTTTGACTGAATGAGAAGTTTGCCTCATCTGCACGGTTTTCAATTGGGTTTGATTAATATCGGATGGGTAAAAATTGATGGGAAAAAAGTCAATAAGAATGGAAATAACAGAATTGCCACTATAAAATTTTTCTTAAGAAACCTTTTTATGCAAACCGGGATCGTAAATCTGGCATCAGGAATCGTTACCAGCCAGTCAGGCTTATTGAATATAGGATTAGGTGATGTAAGAGGTCAGGTTGGAATTTTTAATTATGCAAATAATTCCCGTGGTTCTAAATTTGGTTTCATGAATATTTCCAAAAAATGTCAGGGATTATCTTTGGGTTATCTCAATGTTTGTTTCAGTGACAGTGGCATTGGCTCCGACAATTGGGTAAGCTTTTCTCCAAATTGTATTTAAATATGTATTTGGGATTTGAATTCGATTTGGGTTACTAGATTAAAATGACAGGACTGGAAGAATTCGAACCTGTAAAATCAATTTTTTTAACTTTTTTGAAACAAAAAGGGTTTAACTGTTTTTACAGTTATTTGCACCAAAAACCGAACCCAGATAACAAAAACAATTTGGTTTAATTTGCAGTAAAAGACACGAAATACAAGCCTGTGCCGGTTCCATCCGTTGTCGAAGCTGCGCGGATTACTATCTCTCTAATGTTATCGCCATTGACATCAATAAATTGAACACCAATGCCGGTTGTGTCGGTGGGAATGAAAAGCTTTTCAGCGGAAAAGCCATTGCAGTTGCCAATGGTGACAGCCACCTCCGGAATATCTACGCCGATGAAAAGGCGATCAGGACATCCATCGCCATTAACATCCGCTACGGCCATGGCGTCGTTATGGTTGTCGTTGTTTCCTATGGTCTGAATCTTGGTAAAACCGGTGGGACTGCTAATCCAAACATCGGTGTCTGAAGGAAAGTCGGAAATATACTCTCTGACCTGTGAAACCACATCGAGATAACCATTATTGTTCATGTCGGCTACCTCAATATCCACAACACCCATCCCATCGACAGCAGAGGCTTCACCAAATCCGTCACTGCTTCCCGGCCACAACCAACTGCGAACAATAAGACCTTCTTCCGGGTCGTAATCCTCTTCAAGACTGCGACCGGCTAGCACATCAAGATGACCGTCATGGTTGAAGTCGCCAACAGCAAACTCGGTTACAGCATAAGGTTCACCGGCCACCGGAAGAGCCAGGCAACTTTCAGGGGTACAGCGCTCGACGTCACCTGCTACCGTTCCGCGCAGAAGTTCAATTTGGCTTGAATCTGAAAATTCGACGAAGATGGCAGGCAACGGCCAGGCAAAATTGTGGTTGTCACCGGGCAGCTCTTGCCAGGAGAGCTCACGGTTTGGTCCACCGTAAGCTACCCCACTTGCGACTCCCACATCCAACCAGCCATTTCCGTTGAAATCAGCGATGGAAACTACACTTGAAGAGCTGTCACGCGTGTTAAAGGGAGGTGGAGCTCCTGGAGAGTTGTTTGGCTCTTGTGCTATGGAGTGACTCCAGCGCTCACCCCATTTGCCTTCAGGATCACCCCAGGCAATGACCAAAGCCAACTCGGTTCCACTTGCTCTGGCAACAATCGCTGCAATGTCCAGACAACCGTCAGCATCGAGATCAGCTACCGCAATGGCGCTGACATTATTGCGAAATTGCTCTGACTCCACCAGATTAAGCCTGTCCGTTAATGGAAAGGGACCAGTACAATTTCGAGAAGTTGGAAGACAACAACCCACCTCGGGATCGTCTCCACAGGAATAGAGTTCCGGATCGCCCCAAACTCCATCCGGACAAACATCGTCACCTTTAGTCAGGCAGGTGCCTCCTGCCAGCTCACACCCTGTACAATCGGGGTCGGGAAGAAGACAAAATTCATCACAAATTCCATCATCGTACCATTCGAAGTATTCGCACAAATCAATCCCGCTGTCTGATATACCTCCCATTTCGCTAGCTTCTTCTTTGCTTATTTTTGATAAAGAACCGGGTTCATCATCGGTATCTTGGCAACCACCTAATAAAACCACCAATCCCAAAAGAACAAAAAACCATGTCTGCCTGTTTAATTTTTTCATTATTATCCTGTATCTGCAAAAAAGTTAATTTGAACTAAAATAGTAAAAATAACCCCACCTTTCAAGCACATCTCAACTTTTTAGCAATTAATTCCCACTCCAAAACAGCAGGCTTTAAAAAATTTGCAGAAAAACCCAAGGTAGTAAACTACCAGGAGTTTCTGATTTTTATAAAAGAGTAGAAGTTGGTAAGCAGGCCAGGCTTGCTGGGGTTGCACCTCAGGGGCAGGTTTTGGTATTTGTGCTGGTGTATAATCTGGCCCAGCCGTCACTCAAATGATTGTCACACCAGGCGGGAACATAGGTCTCCCCTTGAAAATAATGAAAAGTAGAAATTGATCCGCCGGAGTACCCACAATGCAATTCGTTGTTGCGGAACTCATTTTCCCATGAGGGACATTCTCCCGTTGTTTTTGTACAATTGGGATTCTCGCTCATATCGCACCACCAGTCGGAATAAAAAGCTGCTGAACCTGTATCAAAGAACACATTGTCACTCACATTATTGTAATTGGAATAATCCCGAGCCCTGATGGGATCACCAGAGACATCATGAAACTGGTTGTTGGAAATTTCATTCCATCTGCTCCCGTGAGCCAAATAGACAGAATGCATCAAAGCAGCCGCGGAAGAGTCGTTTTCATTATGAATAAAGTGATTGTTTTGGATAGCGTTGTCTATTGAATTGACCAAATCCAAAGCACCATATCCTGAGTTGCCGGGAGACGCCAAATTGCCGATCTCGAAAAAATAGCAACCAAATACTCGGTTAAATCCATTCCATCCATAATCAAAATCATTGCGGTCTCCGGCAAAATGGAGCGCATACTGCTGATAATGCTCGAAACGCAAATAGATAAACTCGATATTAGTGGGTTCCCCGTCAGATACATTCAATCTGAACAGATATGACGCTCCCAATCCATCAAATACCGGTCTGCCGTTGATAGACCCAATCCCTCCGCCATCATAGTCTATGGGCATGAACTTAATCTTATAATCCGGGTGATAATAATCCCAAATCACACTCTGCCCGGTGTAAACTCCTTGTTCAATACGTACATCCACTTCACATTCCGGGGCTTCGGTTTTCAATATCTCCTGCACCCTGCCCAAAGTAGCCACTGCCGTCTCAGGAGTAGCGCCGTCCGATCCATCGTCTCCCGTAGTTTTCATGTAGACAGTGTCAAAACATTCAACGCCTCCGTCACCTTCAATATCACTATCCTGGGAGGTAACTACGTCATAGAAGATAGAAAAATCCAATAAATAAACATCGTGACTGCCATCTGTCACTACATCGGCATCATCCGAACCCCCGTCTTTTGATTTATTACCAAGTGATTCCCCAGCGCATCCAAATCCCCCAAACATGCAAAACACTCCCAGACAAAGCACGATAATTGAACCACAACACCTTGAACCCTTTTCGAATTTTTTTGAGCTTGTTTTCATACCTTTACTCCAATCATATAAAATATTAACCGCAATTTCCGGAGTTTTGTCAAGCACCTTTTCCTTCCCGAGCCGGTTCAGCAATTGAAATTGGGTGTCAACTTTTCTCCATTTATCGGGGTTTTTGGTGTTGTTAACCCTGAATTTCCACCTCGATACCTTCGGTAATAGTCTAGTTCCCATCCCAGAAGTGGGGTTTTCGGCTGGTGAAGAAGTTTGCCTCAGATGCGCGGAATAACTTCGCCGACATAGTTGCCACTATTTCAAGAAGTTATGACAAAGCAGATGAGGTAAAATTCCGTCGCCAGACTATGACATCCATTTTTGGGATGGAAACTAGTCTAACCATATTTTCTTGTTTTGAATTTGTGACAACAGAACTCCAAGGCTCGATCTTGTCAACGTCAACATAGTAAACCCATAAACCCCAAAGCAAAAATTACTGGTTATAATCCTGCAAGAAAAACAAGACAAACACTGAAAATCCTGTAGCCCATTAACGTTTTATATTCGGATTCAAATAAAAACCTTCTCTGCAAAATTTGAAACATTGAATAGCTTTCAAAGAACTGATTGTCTTCAGATTTTATGCGTTGTTTTGACATAAGGATTGAAATTTGTGCAGGAATATCCACCCTGAAACAAAATCTATTTATTTTGTAACCTATTGTATTTAATGATTTAATAATAATTTTGTTTTGGAATTAATGGCTCGCTTGAAGTGGCACGCCTGGCAGGATTCGAACCTG
>JAWLEA010000030.1:0-27724 GCA_041686345.1 Polyangia bacterium
ACTTGTTCTTTTCTCTTCTTGGAATATCTCATGAGAACTCCTTTGCCCTCAATAATAGTCTTTTTTTACTAACTGGACAACTACCCTGACACAGAGGGGTGGGGTTGATAAAACAAATACCGCATTGAATCTGGCTGGGAGTCTCAGTCGGATCAGACCAGATCTGGATTCCGAACGATAAGGTAACTGCTCTTGGTTCTCGGTTCTGGCATCGACTTTGGAACAAGAAAATTAACTTTTTGATGCAGATGACAATATCAATATTGTATTGGAGTTGAATCTTCTGGACATGGCGGTACTTAGAAGTTTTAATGTGAAGTAAGGCAATTTCTATCTCCTGGTTATTGCGCCACAGGAAATAGATGTTAAGAATGAAGTGGAATTGGCTATGCAGAAGGTTGTCTCTCTGCTTGATTCCTAGTAATCCCAACGGAGTATTCAATGATAATATTAATTGACGACGATCCTGTTTTTCTTGAAATTGCCAGAGAGCTCATCAAAGAAATTGGTTATGAGAGTCTGGCTTTTGAATCCGGCCACAAAGCCCTGAAATATATGAGCCAAAATGGAGTGCCGGATTTAATCATTTCAAATGTAATGATGCCCGAACTTGATGGGGTTCAATTGAAAGAAAGGGTTGAACAACTTTATCCCTCCGACACCGTACCTTTTTTCTTTGTTTCCTCACTTTCTCGTGAAAAGGATCTGGATCGGGGAATTGAAGCAGAAGTTGATGATTATCTCACCAAACCTTTGCGTCCCAATTTGTTCAAAGCCAAGGTCAAAGCCATCCTCAGCAAGTATTCTCCTGATGAAGTTCCGCTTTTCCACGGAGATTTGGCCAAGATGCCTTTTATTAAGCTTTTGCAGTTTTGTGAAGAACAAAAAATGCAGGGAAAGATCAAGATCAGCAGGAAGGAATTTTCAGTCTGGGTCAGGTTTAAGGCCGGACAGGTAGTTTATGAAGATTTTGAGGAAGAAGAAGGATTGTTGGAAAAAATCATGGATCTCCAAGAGGGTGATTTTGAAATTTATCAGAAAAAACCGGATTTGGAAGAATTGGCCGATGTACTTGCTTCCCCGGACAATTTACCTTCAACATCGGAGAAGATTCGGGGAAAGCTTTCCTCTGCCAAACTCGGAAAAAGAGTTTTTCAGATCCAATCTGAATATATAAGTTCAACTCCCCCGGTTATAGTTACCCAGGTCAATTATAAGGGTAAAACTGTTTATCGCAAGGATATTAAGGAGTTGGATAATAAATCCACAGCTCAACTGGAAAAACTTCTTATCCAGCAGCACCAGGAGACAGAAACCCAGATCAAAAACAAAATTACCCGGATTCGAAATGAAGAAGGCCATAATCTGAAAAAGAAATCCCGCAAAATGAGTTTTGAAGAATATTTTGATGCCGGCCTCGAAAGATATATGGCCAAAAATTATGAAGAGGCATTTAAAATTTGGAAAAAAGCAAAAAAAATCAGACCCGATGATCAAACCTTGGATATTAATCTGAAAATCCTGGCTAAAAAATTGAACTGAAAAGAAAATTAATTAATAAAACTGTAATATCAGGGACTGATGCAATGTAAATAACGAAGATAAGTTCTTGGATTGTTATGATAATCGCTGGAAACTCACCATCTGAGGCATACTTCTCATTCAGCCAACAACCCCCATTCTGGGACGGAAACAAGACTGGGGTAGAGATATTTGTTGAAAAGTTCGGCAATCATTTAATCTTCTGTATTATTGATGGATATTAATGGATTTTAGTAGATAATAGTTTGTTTTAACAGGGATAACAAGTTGTCAGATCAGTTGATTTTACTGGAAAATTCGTGGATAATTCGAGCAAGTTCCAGGGGGGCTTCCAATGGTAGCAGGTGTCCCGCTTGGGGGAGAACAGTAAGAGTGGATTGAGCAAGATCCCCTTTGAGTTTGCGGGCTTCGTTGAGATTGAGCACTTTGTCCTTTTTGCCCCAGACCAGTTGAGAAGGGATTTTAACTTTGTGTAGATAGGAAGCAAAGGTTTTGGTCCATTTGGGGTTCAGATCTTTCAGCAAAAGTCGCAGCCGGCTGCAGGAAGTTGTACTGTAGATAAAGGGTCGCAGAAATTCATGGATATCTTTTTCGTAAATTTCTTTTTCATGCGCACTATCCCAGGATAATTGATCCATAAGTTTCTTATTTAGTCTGAAAGTTCCTAATCCGCTTTTGCAAAGAACATTCCAGGCAATCCGGTGTTTAGAGATGAATTTGAGCCCTTTCATTAAATCGGTGGGCCAGTTTTTATAGAAAGCTGCACTGGTGAGAACGAGTCCTCTCAGCATTCCGGGTTTTTGGATGGCAAGGGTCAGAGCCACAGCGGCTCCAATTTCGTGTCCCACCAGGATTACCGGTTCATTAATGAAATACTGCCCGTAATATTTGAAAATAAAAGTTGCCAGAGAATCAATAGAATAATCGGAATCAAAGGGAGTAACAGTATCTCCCAGCCCCGGCAGATCAGGAGCTCCGCAACTGTGTCCCAGACTTGCCAGTCTTTTGATGGTTTCAGTCCAAAGATGGGAGGAGGTGGGAAAACCATGAATAAATAAAACCGGATGCTTACCCTTGGTCAGATAGTGTCCGAATCTGATTTTACCTTGATTTGAAAAAGATTTTTGCAGAAGAATGTCCATTTAGCATGCCAGTCTACCAAAGTCGATTTTCCAGAATAATTTTACCTTTGCTGACTTTGATAATAATGGATTTATTGTAGTTGCCCCATTTACCGTTTTCAAGTTTGAATTTGCCGGTTTTATTGATTATTTCGGGTGCTTCAAATTTTAAATTGGTTTTTAGTTTATCGCTGAGGGATAATTTGACGGTACCTTTATTCAGTTGGATTTTCAGATCATCTTTTAATTCTTTGTTTTTTTGAACCAGTTCCAGTTCACCGGATTTCATTTTGATGTTTCCACTGCTCAATCTGCTGCCCACAGTTACTTTGCCTCGATCGAATCTGGCAATGATTTTGCCTTCATAAGTGCGTATATTCACATCGACTTTACCTTTGGTGAGAAGGTTGGAGACTGCTTTGATGCCCATTATATTCAAAGTGCCGCCACTTAAAGCCACATTGATGGGAAAAGATTGATTCAGAGGAATAAACATTTTGATGGGAGTTTCAGCGCTTTCCCCGGTTTTAAGTTCGGGATAATCAGGGCTGATCTTGATTTCATTTTCTTTCGTTTTGGTTGGATTGAAGGTGATGGCGTCAAGAATGTTTCCTGCTCTTTTCTTGCTGAAACTGCTAGCTTTTTTATTGATCTCAACAACTGTTTTTTCTGGCATTGAACCTTTGATTGTAAGATCCCCGATATTTTCGATGGAAAACCAGATATTACCCGACGGAGGAGTAAAAAAGTTGTATTTTGCTGTTTTAAGGGATTTAACTTCAACCGTTTCCTTTTTTTTACAACTGAAATTTATAATAAAGAGGAGAGATATAGTAAAAATTGATAATTTATTCATAGTGTTATTCATTGTCCAGGCTGATGTAACTGTTTGTGGTTAGCCAGACCAAATTGGTTTTACCAAGGAGTCCGGTAAATTTGAGAATTATCTTTTTGGCTTTGGAAGATAAAATTTTATGCCCGTTTTTTTCGGCAGGAAATTTGATTACATAAAGTTTATGAAAGTGACCGATAAAAGGGAAAAAAGTTTTATGCGTTTTTGAAATCCTGATTTTTTTAATTTCAACAGGTTTGATGTTTTTGATTTTGTCGACAGAAAGGGATATTCTCCAGATAGATCCTTTGGAGTTTTTAGCAGGTTTCTGGGGGGAATGGTAACCTTTTTCAAGATCGTTCCATTCTTCTTCGGTGCTGCCGGCACTTACAATGAATTGAATATGCTTTTTCAATTCATTTTTTTGTTTGTTCCAGAGTTTGTTTGTTTCAGATTTATTCAAATCGAAAAGAGAGGCATATTTTGAGTTGTAAGCTCTGCTGAATTCCCAGGAGAGTAAGACAGCATGGATTTCCAAAGTGGTGTCAAATTTTTTGATAATCCTTTTTTTGCGTTTCCAGCGTTCAAGAATTTCAAAATATTCTGATGCTTCTATTGTAACTGGAGCATGGCTGATATTGACGTATTCTGATTTGAGAGTGCAGGACAACAAAGTCAGAAAGATTACAAATATAATGATTTTTGCCAGTTTCATGGAATGCTCCGCATAAGATTGAACGGAAAAATATTTTTCTTGATAAGGATTATCATAATTTACAATTGTATTATTGCAAGTCTAAATAGTTCCATCCCAAAAATGGCTGTCATTGTCTGGCGACGGAAATTGAATTAATCAACTTTGTCATAACTTCTTGAAATAGTAGTGGCTATATCTGCGAAGTTACTCCGCGCATCTCAATCCAATTTCTTCACCAGCCAATAACCCCACTTCTCAGTTAAGATTAATTTTCAAAATTGAAAAAATCTGATTTGGTAAACAGAGAAACAAAATGGGTTTGTTGAGCAATTCTTGCGGCACCGTTGTTTTCTTCCCGATCTACCAAGGCTATTACGCCCAGGACATTGAGATTTTCATTGAGTGCGGTTTTCAGAGCTTTTATTGTGCTGCCGCCGGTTGTGACAACATCTTCTACTATTACAACCGGTGTATCCACGGGGATATTTCCTTCCATAAGTTTTTTGTTGCCATGTCCTTTGGCCTGTTTGCGGAGATAAAAAGCGTCAAGGGTTGATATACCAGGCTTCGAGTAACTGATAAGACTGGCAGCACTGGCAATGGGGGCAGCACCGAGAACGACACCGCCTACAGCTTTGGCCTGGGGGAATTCGTTGTTGATCAGTTGAGCAAATATTTCTCCAATAAGATAATGTGCTTCTGCTTGCAGGATAGTTTGACGACAATCCACATAAAAATTGGATTTTTGACCGGAAGCAAGAGTAACTTCTTTTTTTTCAAAGGAAAACCGGTGCAGAAGTTCCAGCAATCTTCGTTTTTTTTGTTCAATATCCATGATCTACTCCTAGTTAGTTCCCGTCCCAAAAATGGATGTCATCGTCTGGTGACGGAAATTGAATTAATCTGCTTTGTCATAACTTCTTGAAATAGTATCAACTATGTCTGCGAAGTTATTCCGCGCAACTGAGACAAATTTCTTATCCAGCCAAAAACACCACTTCTGGGATGGACACTAGTTATTATATTCAATTACTGCTTCCTTGAGTAATTTTGCAGCTTTTTTGCAGTGAGCACTGTTGAGAATATAGGCCAGTCTTATTTCATCTTTCCCCAGACCAGCAGTAGCGTAAAATCCTTCTCCCGGAGCTACCATCACTGTTTCTTTGTTTTTTTCGAAATCGGTAAGCAGCCATTTGGCAAATTTGTTGCCGTCATCGATGGGAAGTTTAACCATAATGTAGAAAGCTCCTTTGGGTTTTTGGCAAACAACCTGAGGAATTTCCATGAGTTCTTCATAGATGGTGTTTCTACGCTTGCGGTATTCTTCTCTGATTTGGTTGAAATAATCATCCCGCAGGGAATAAAGAGCTGCTGCCCCGATTTGTTCGGCAGTTGCCGGGCAGAGGCGTGCCTGACCAAATTTGAGTACAGCATTGAAAATATCACTGTTTTTGGTGGCAAGATTGCCGATTCTGGCCCCACAGGCAGAAAAACGCTTGGAGATTGAATCAATCACAATGGAATGGTTGTGAACTTCAGGAATTGACATGATGGAAGCAGGCTTGACCCCGTCATAGGCAAATTCGCGATAGACTTCGTCTGAAATAAGGAAAAGATTATGTTTCAGGGCAAGTTCTGCCAGAATTTCCAGTTCATCTTGACGCAGAACAGTTCCCGTGGGATTGTTGGGAGAACACATTAAAATTGCTTTGGTTCTGGGTGTTATGAGTTGTTCAATATCTTTGGCTTCTGGCAGATGAAAACCGTTTTCAGCTCTGAGAGAATAGGGAACCAGTTTTACATCTGCATAAATGGCAAAACCATTATAATTTGTATAAAAAGGTTCAAAAACTATTATTTCGTCACCGGGATCGGCAATAGCTAGGAAAGAGAAAAAGAGAGCTTCACTTCCTCCAGTTGTTGCCATAATATCATTTTCGTTAAAAGGAATATTGTAATCCTGGTAATATGCAGATACTGCCTGTCGAAACTGCGGTATTCCCTGAGATGGTCCGTAAGCAAGGGTTTCAGGCATTTCCCCCGCCATGCTTTCAAAGAAATTATGAGGTGTTGGAATATCAGGCTGGCCGATATTCAATTTGTAAATATGGATACCTTTGCTTTTGGCTTCCAATTCAAAGGGAAGTAGCTTTCTGATTGGAGAAGGGGAAATTTTGAGAGCTCTTTTACTTGGAGATACTTGCATTTTGACTACTCCTTGGGATATGGTGTAACCGCAAAAACGGAGATACAGAAAAATTATAACCGAATTAATTTGAGAAAAAAAACGTTGAATTTGTTATCAAATTTTCACAGTAAACTGAATTTGTTTGATGAACAAATCCTTGCAGTTGACAAGCGAACACAGGTTAGAAGATTTTATTGTAACAATCAATTTAATTTAGAAAAAAGTACAATATTTTGGATGACTATCAAGTTGACATTTGTTTTAAGTTGATTTAAAAATTAACCAAAACGTTAAACGGAATGTTTAAAATACTTGTTTTTCTATCGGTGTTAGTAGCGGAATAAAGCTTTTTAATATCTCACATCCAGGTTGAGTGGTGTAATATGTATTCTGTCAAAACAGTTGTTCTGTTGAATTTTATTCTATTTATTTCGAGTTTCATGCTTTTTGGCTGTAACAAAAATGATGATAAATCAGACCAGCCAGTAAATCAGGAATATCAGGTGGGAGTTGAAGTTAAAAAAGTAACTGAATCAAGCCTTGATAACAATCTGGTGCATTCAGGTGTTACCATGCCCTGGAAAAAAGTTGCTCTCAGTTTCAAGGCCTCGGGAAGAATTAAAAAATTGAATTTTGAAGAAGGTGACAGAGTCAAAAAGCGCAAAATTCTGGGTCGAATACTTGAAGAAGATTATTGGTTGGCTCGCAAGATGGCTTCCATTCAACTTGAAACAATCAAGCCCGATTTGGACAGAATACGCAAGTTGGCTAAACTTGAAGCTGTTCCCGGAGCAAAGAAGGATCGTCTGGAAGGGAAATGGAAAGCTGCTAAAACACAATTAATGCAGGCCCAATCAATGCTTTCAGGAACTGTTTTACGAGCGCCATTTTCCGGAATCATTGTAAAAAAGATGGTGTCATTGGGAGATATGGTTGCTCCTTCCAGACCTGTTGGTGTTTTACTTGATATGGACAAAATGAAAGTTGTAATTTCAATTCCTGAAGACCAGATTTCTTTTTATGAAAGAGGGAAAGAAGTAAATGTGAAAATTCCTTCACTGAAAAAAACTTTCAAGAACAATGTATTCAGAGTTTCATTCATGATCGATGCGTCCACCCGAACTTATCCGGTTTCAATAGAGATCGAAAACATTTACGGGGAAACCAAACTTCCCCTGATTAGAGCGGGCATGTCCACCCAGGTTATAATGGAGCGACCACCGGTGAAGGGTTTATACCTGCCTTTAAATGCGGTGATGAGAAATCTTGAAAACAAAAAGTATGTTTTTCTTGTAAAAAATGGTCGTTCGAAAAGGCAGGTTGTAGAAACCGGTAAACTGTTCAAAGGAAAACTTGAGATTCTCAAAGGGGTTGAATCAGGAGATACTGTCGTGATCAAAGGTCAGGAATATCTCAAAGATGATGTAAAATTGAAATTGCGAGGAGAAAAGTGAATTTACCAGAATTTTCCTTGAAAAAACCGACAGTAATCCTGCTTATATTTCTTGGACTGAGTGCTTGGGGTTTTTACAGTTTTACTACAATTTCTCGGCGTGAGGATCCTAAAATTGAGATTTCGTATGCTGCTATTTTTACTGTGTATCCTGGAGCAAGTGCCAAAGAAGTTGAGAAAAAGGTTACCAAACCGATTGAAGAGGTTTTGGAGACAGTGGCTTCTATTGAAGAATTGCAATCAGAGAGCAAAAACAATGTTTCCATCATTATGCTCAAAGTTGATTATAATTCTGATTTCAGCCAACAATGGGATTTGATTCGTGCCAGAATTAATTCAATTAAAAATGAGTTGCCGAGTAGTATTCAAGGTCCTACGGTTATTGATGATTTTGGTGATGTGATCAGTATGATTGTTTCAATTCACGGAGATGCCGTTGAACCTGATGTCTTGAAAGAGGTTTCTGAGGATCTCAAATCCCAGATTCTTCGGCTCGAGTCAGTGGGTAAAGTTGAACTTGAAGGAGAATACAAAAAAGAAATCAATATAGCAGGGGAGTTAAATGATTTTCTTTATTATGATTTTGGTCCCATTTCTGCCCAGAAATTGCTGAGTGCACAGAATATGGGAGTTCCAGGCGGAATTCTGCACGGCAAACAAAAAAATTATCGAATTCTGCCACCGGTGGAATACAATTATCTCAACGAATTGAAGAAGCAGATTTTTTCAGTTTCCGACAAAACAGGTGAACCTCTTCGTCTTGAAGATGTTTTTGAAATAAAAGAGGAATATTCAGAGCCCCAGGAAGTTTATATCAGGACTGAGGGACGCAGAAGCATGATTCTGAATATTTCCATGAAATCTGGCTATGATGTTACTGACATGGGAGTCAAAGTGCGAGAAGCATTGGCTGACTTCAGACACAGGTTGCCTGAAGGTGTTGAAATGACGCTGGTTCATGATCAGCCGGCTCATGTGGATAAAAATCTCGGCAACTTTCTCTCCAACTTGTATCAAAGTGTATTATTTGTAGCTCTTGCCATGGTTCTGCTGTTGGGAATAGGATCCTCATTACTTGTTGCTTTGGGGCTGCCATTGGCTATTTTGGTGTCTTTGTCATTGATGCCTATTTTTGGAGTTGATTTGGAAAGAGCTTCAGTAGCTGCTTTTATTATTGCCCTGGGGATGCTGGTTGACAATTCCATCATTGTTATCGACCACATCCATCTGCTTATAGAAAAGGGAACAAGCTTAAAAACTGCCTGTATCAGGGGAGCTCAGGATTTGATTTATCCGATTCTTGGCGGCACTATTGCTTCTATCCTGGCTTTTTTCCCAATGTTGTTGCTTCCTGACGAAATGGGGGCATATTTGCGTTCCCTTCCCTGGGTACTTACTTTTTCTCTGGGAGCAAGTTTCTTTATAGCCGTTTGTTTTACTCCTATCCTGGCTTATTATTTCTTGAGATTCAGCAGAAAAGGCAAAAAAGCGTTAAAAAAAGAACGTGATTTGGAAATTGCTATCAACAAGGCTGTTTTGTCAGAAGAGAATGGAGAGGAACCTGACAGGAAAGAACAGGAAGAGCATCTGGAAAACCTGGCCCGGGAAGAAGAACATGTTGGCGAAATTGAAACAAAGTCTTTTGTGGGGAGGTTCTATAAAAAACTGATGTCAGGATCTCTTAAAATGTGGCCTTTGGTTATTATTCTGGCAGCAGCATCCTTTGGTGGATCTCTCTATTTGTTCAGACACTTGGGTTTGTCATTTTTTCCAATGGCAGAACGGGACCAATTTGTTGTTGATATTTGGACTCCAGAGGGCAGTTCCATCAGCAACACCAGAAAAATATCTGAAAAAGTAGAGAAAATTATCCGATCAAAAAAAGGAGTCAAAAGTACTCTGACAGTTGTGGGTAAGGGGTTGCCCCGGTTTATGATTACTCATATGCCCCAGTTGAATTCATTTAATTTTGCACAGATTCTGGTAAATACCGATAGTTCAGATATTACCCCGGAGTTGGTAAAAAAACTCGAAAAAGAGTTGAAACATATTCCAGGAGCAAGAATTGTTGTCAAACAGATGCTGCTGGGAATAGCAATTAAAAGCCCAGTAGCACTGAAAGTAAGTGGTGACAGCATAAGTGAACTCAGGAAAATTTCCAGTAAAATCCAGAATATCCTGGAACAGGATTCTGGAATTAAATCAGTCAGGGACAATTTTGGCTCCGAGTCACTGGCGTACAGAGTTATGATTGATGAAGAAAAAGCTCTGAAGATGGGAATAACCAGGCTTGATACCGCTTTGGCACTTTTAACCGCAGTTAATGGCTTTCCTGTTACCATCTGGAGAGCTCAGGATGATCCCATGTCAGTAAATTTGAAACTGAAAGACGGGATTATCGAGCATCCTGAAGATCTGCTGAAAATGGCTGTGAAATCACAAGCAATTGAAAGTACAGTTCTGCTTTCTACCTTTGCTGAACTCCAACCCAGTTGGGAAATTGGTAAAATACATCGCAACCGAAATCAGCGAGCCATTATTGTGAGGGGATATACCAAAGATGGTGTTTTGGCCAATGATGTACTCAAGCGCACCCTTCCCAAAATCAGGAAACTGAATTTGCCGGCAGGTTATAATCTAGAGGTGGAAGGTGAAGAAAAAGAACGCAAGAAAACTTTCAAAGATTTGACTATTGTTTTTGCTGTAACCATTTTTGCTCTTTTCTTTGTGCTTGCCATGCAATTTGGAACTTTGAGGCAGGCGCTGGTGATTCTGGGAGCAGTTCCACTGGCTCTGGTAGGGGGAGTCCTGGGGTTGTATTTTACCGGCAATTCTTTTGGTTTTACTGCCTTTATCGGAATTATTGCCCTGGCGGGAATAGTCATCAAAAATGCCGTAGTTTGGGTTGAATTTGTGGAAACTTCGGTAAAACACGGCATGGAATACAAAAAAGCTGTGGTTAATGCAGGTCTGGCCAGACTCCGTCCAATTCTCCTCACTGCGGCAACCACGATTGGCGGTTTGGTTCCCTTGGCTTTATGGGGTGGAGTAATGTGGGCTCCTATGGCCTGGACCATGATTTTTGGACTGGGTTTATCGACTTTGTTGACTTTAATTGTGGTGCCTGTTCTTTATTATTTGATTATAAAACATCCTGAGAGTGAGGTAGTCAAATGAAGAGATTTTATTTCATTTGTACAGCGATTTTAGTTTCGACAGGGATGGCAGTCCGAGTTTCGGCGCAGGAAAAAGCAGCAGCAACGAAAACTTCCGGAGTTTCTGATAAAACTGAACAGGTTGAGGATATAGCCAAAGAAAAAAAATCAAAAAAAGTTGAAAAAGATACAAAAAAACCAAAAACCGGAAAATTTAAAAAGATAAGAAAAAAAATTAATAAAATTGGCCAGAAAAATAAAAATGGTAAAATAATCAGGTTGGATTTAAAAAAAGCTATCAAGTTGGCCAGAGAAAAAAATGTTAATTTGAGGATTAAAGCTCTGGAAATAGCTGAAGCCAGAATTAAAAAAAATATAAGCAAAAGAAAGTTATATCCGGTTATCAAGGTGGAAGCCAACGCACTTTTCTGGAACGATAACCTGGCCATTAATTTTACCCTGCCAGAAGATATTCCCCTGGATATCGACATGGATCCAATCATGGTAAGGGAACAGTTTACCATGCAGACGACAGTAACCGTAGCCCAACCTGTTACTCCCTGGTTTTCATTAAAATCTCTTTATGATTTGGACAAGGTGGAAGTGGAAGCCAAGAATCATGAATTTGAGATGGACAGGGACAAAGTTGAGGCAAAAGTCAGAGAGGCTTTTTACAATGCTTTTAAAGCTCGCAGCTATCTCGAAATTACCGAAGATGCTCAGGAAATGCTGCTCAAACAGAAAAAACGAGTTGAAGCTCTGGTTAAATATGAATATGCCACTTCCGCTGATTTGGCCAGGGTGGAATCGGCTCTGGCCGATATCAATGCCCAAAAAATCAAAGTTACAGCCTCCATCCAACTGGCAAAACAGTTTCTCGCCTATATTTTAGGGATAGAAATCAACAGTTCTCTGCAATTGATTGCAACACCTCCAAATGATATTGAAGTAATTTCTCCGGCCAGGTGCATTAAGATGGCAATGCAAAGCAACCCTGTATTCAAAATGTTAAAAAAACGTGAAGAACAGGTTGAGTTGGCAAAAAAAGCACTTAAATGGGATAAATATCCCCGGGTGATGGCTGTAGCTCAATACAAAAATTCCCTTGGTTTTGGTGAGTTTGAACCGATGAATCAGGGTTTTTTTGGATTTATGGTCAGTTGGAAATTTAAATGGTTCAATCGTTGGCGGGAAGAAGACAGGATTAATCTAAAAAATCAACGAATCCAGCTTAACCTCCAAAAAGCCAAACGAGGTCTTTCTCTTGAAATTTATAACAATTATACGAAAGTACAAAATTCTCTAGCACTGATAAATTCCCGCCAAGCTTCACTTAAAGCTGCAAAAGCAGCCTACAGAAAGGTGGAAAATCTAAAAAAACACCAATATTCCACGGTCAGTGATTTGCTTGAAGCCAGAACTCAATTGACCAAAGCCAGAGTTAAACTCGCAAATGCCAAATATGATCTTGGTTTGCAATTTTTTCAATATCAGGCACTCTGTAAGTGAATGGGGGTTATTTAGTTCTATTTAGTTCTATTTACTCAGGCTTTTCAGGTAGTTTTTCGCAACAGAATAAAGAGAAAGAAGGGGCCGCCGAGGAGTGAAGTTATTACTCCAACCGGAATTTGTTGAGGTGCAATTATGGTTCTGGCAATCAGATCTGACAACACAAGGAAGCCTCCGCCGAAAACAGCACTCAGGGGCAGAAGTTGACGGTAATTGTTAATTTTGAGGAGACGTAGAATGTGAGGGGAAATGAGTCCGATAAAAGCAACTGGTCCGGCCATGGATACAGAAGTGGCAGTGAGCAGGGAAGCCCCCAGAAAGATAAAAACAGTGGTTTTTTGAATGTTCACTCCGGAACTGACAGCAGTATCATCTCCCAGGGAAAGGTAGTTGAGATTGTTTCCGGTAGAGAGCAACAGTAAAACTGAAGGGATAAAGAAGGGGAGAAATATCAGGATTTCTTTTCTGGTGATGAACTCAATATTGCCCATAAGCCAGCGGACCATACGAAAAGATTCCCGGTAAGTCGAGGTATATTGAACAAACATTATGGCAGAGGAGCAGAAAAAAGAAATAGTAATTCCGGCCAACAAGATGGAAACGGAAGACCAGCCCAATTTATTGCGAGCCAGCCAGAAAAGAGCGAACATAGTGAGGATACCACTGCTCACCGCCAGAGGAAAAAGGCCCAAATAGCCGTTGAATAGATTCTCAAGACCAAGTCGGATGGCAATAACAGCACCCAGGGAAGAGGCGGAAGAAACTCCAATGGTGTAAGGAGAGACCAAAGGATTGCGTAAAAGACCCTGCAGAGCTGCACCGCTGATAGACAATCCTGCTCCAAGCAGAAAAGAAAAAATAACTCTGGTGATTCTGATTTCAAAAAGATAACCGGATTGTTTGACCAGGTCGAAGAAAGGCAGAAAACCCGAAGAACCGAATGCCACGCCCAGATATAAAGTCATAACTATCCAGAGCAAAGCAGCCAGGTAGATAAAATTTTTTTTATTTGTAAAAAACATGTATTTATTCATGGGGTTGAGCTATTTTGCACCAGGTGCGTTTTTGATTTTGATATGTGCCGATGTGTATCTTTAAACCAAAGGCGGTTTTTCCGGATCTGACAAGTACTTGTTGCGGATCTCCTTTGTCAACTATCCCGTTTTTTCCCAGCAATAAAATTTTGGGGAAATAATTGATGATCATGTCAAGATTATGGGTGACGACAATCATGGTGGATTTGTTTCGCAGATGAAGCCGCCGCAATTTATCATAAAAGAAAAGAGTTTGTCCCGGATCGAGAAAGGCTGCGGGTTCATCCATAAAAATCAGTTTGTCGGATTGAAGCAGAGCTCTTCCAAAAAGAACTTTTCGTTTTTCTCCGCCGCTGAGACAGTTGAATCGTTTGTTGCATAATTCTGTTATTTGTAATTCTTCACAGATCTTAACTATCTTCTGGTTTTTTTGAGATCTGTTCAACAAGCCTCTGTTTCCGGCCATAAATCCCATTTCCAGGATATGTTTGCAATTGAAGGGAATAGAGTCCGGGGTTTGTTGGGAAAGAAAAGAGCGCTTGGCAGCCAGTTCTTCCAGACTCAGATCGAGGATATTGTTTCCGCAAAATATGATTTCTCCATCCAGAGGAGCTGCAAGCCCGGACATATAGTTGAGCAGAGTAGTTTTTCCGGTGCCGTTTGCTCCTGCAATGGCAACCAAATCTCCCTTGTTGATTTCCAAATCCAGATGTTTCCAGAGTATATTTGTCCCATATCCACCTGTACAGTTTTTGATTTTTATCATGGTTGGAGTTGACATATCCTCGCCTGAGGAAAAGAGTGAAAGTGAAAAAAGCTATTGAAAACAAAGACAAAAATAGATTTACATATTTGTAATTGCTTTATTTGATTAATAATTTCAGAAAAAATGCTTCATGGGAAAATAAAAAAAAATAAAAAAAAAGTAAATTTTTATCTCAATTTATTCGAAAATAAGTACAGCAGAATAAAAATTGGGATTAAGGTTGAATATCTTAGTCGTTTTTATTAATTTAAATGAACCCGAAATTTGCTGGTGCAAATATTAATGTTCAAATCAGGATTGAACCTGGAAATTTTAAGGGTGTATTAAAACTTCATCTTTTTGTTTCCGGTTTTGTTTGCCAAGTCAGTTGCAACTTCAAAAATTCGGGATTTATCAACGACTCTGGTTTGGAATACAGTCGCAATCAGAGTTCAGAGGAGGTATTTATGGCTGATGGTCTGAACAAAGTAATGTTAATTGGAAACTTGGGAAAAGATCCTATTCACAGAGTTACTTCCAACAACAAAGATGTTGTTGATTTCTCCGTAGCTACTACAGAAAGCTGGAGAGGTCAGGATGGTAATCGTGAACAAAGAACTGAATGGCATCGGATTGTTGCCTGGGGAAAG
Organism: Polyangia bacterium; assembly: GCA_041686345.1. Taxonomy (GTDB): domain Bacteria; phylum Myxococcota_A; class Polyangia; order HGW-17; family HGW-17; genus JAQICJ01. The sequence continues at coordinate 14,927 of JAWLEA010000030.1, forward strand.
ACGGCTATCAATGTAAAAGATCATCTCTCCAAAGGTTCTAAAGTCTACATAGAAGGAAAAATACAGACACGCAAGTGGACCGACAAAAATAATGTTGAAAAATATACCACAGAAATTGTAGCTCGCAGTGTTTTGTTTCTTGACCCTCCCCCTTCAGTGAGCAAATCATATCAGGATGGAAGTGTCAGACCCGACGGCCCGGCTCCAGGTCCTGATAATTACGAGGATGATGATATTCCATTCTAGACATAAAAAGAGCTGGGCTCTTTGTCTGTTTTTACTGCTGAATTTTGCAGGGGCAGCTTGTGATAAGGAAGTTATAAGCAAGTCCCGGACAAATCCCGAAAAAAAAGCAAGAAAGTGGGAAGGTTCACCTTTTATAGCTTGGGAATCTCAAGGTTTCAAATACAATATATTTCCTAAATTCATTTTCAGAAACTACATTTTGATTTTTCAAGGTATTTATAACAGAGGCAAGGTTTTTAATCCCGAAAAAGCTGTTCTTTTTGCTTCTACTGCCGGTAGAACGAAATGGCGTAAAGCATTGCGGCCCGTGATGTCAAGCAAATTCCATCCATATACAACCAAATCAGAGGTTTTTGTAAAAAAGACTGGCAAAAAATTGAATATAGCACTTGTTTCCTGGGTATTGGGAGATCTGTTCAGGGGACAGAACATGAAGACTGGAGATGACATCTGGAATCTTCCTGATTGCAGCCATCTGGTCAAAACGGGAAAAGAGCTCTGGGGAATTTGTTTCGATACTTTGAAAAAACTGGATCCATTTACCGGTAAAACACTGGAAGAAAAAGAGTTTGCAATTAAACCACTGAAAATTATAGGACTTCCTGAAGATCTTGTTTTGCTGGACAAAAAGGGTAATTTGCAATTTTATCAAATAAAAACAGAAAAACTCTATTCATTTCCCAAAGAAGAAAAACTCTATCATATAGCTGTTTCCAAAGAAAAAAATTATATTTATACAGTTTCCAGGGGAGATTTTGGCTATCTTCTCAAGATGTACCATTACCATAATAATAAGATTTCCCTCAAATGGAAAACATCTTTGTCGGTACTTACCGATTTTTTCTGGATTTTTGAAACTGAAAATATAGTAATTCTTCCGGCAGGATTTGATTGCATTACAGCCAGAAATCTCAAAGATGGCAAGGAAGCTTGGACTTCGTGCGGAGTTTTCACCGAAAATCCGCCGGCTTACGATGAGAATGGACTCTATGTTCTTTCTTCCCGAGTTAAAAAGAATGAACATCCACTTCTCTTCCTTGATGCTTTCAATGGTCTGCAGACACCAATTTTCAGGAATGAGGGAAAAGAAGATACCTACACTTACCGAGCGGTATTTTTGACTCCCGGTAAAGCCAAAAGAGGGCTTATTTACGGGGTTCATAAAAATTCCAAGATCTTTGCTCTCAGAGTAGCCGGTAAATAATTCCCGTCCCTTTTATTCCAATAAACAAGTAACCTGAAATGGGAAAGGTTGATTATGAAAAACAATAAAAACAACAATGAAAACAGGCTGGAAGAAGCCAATAAACCTTATGAGATATCAGAAAAACTCCATCGTTTTTATCGGGGAAAAATTCAGATGGTTCCCAAGGCGCCGGTTCGTTCACTAAATGATTTTTCCTATTGGTATACTCCAGGTGTTGCCAGACCTTGTCGTCTTATTGAGGCTGACAGGCAGAAAGTTTTTGATTATACCAATAAAGGTAATTCCATCGCAGTGGTTTCAGATGGAACCAGAGTGCTGGGGCTGGGTAATATCGGCCCCGAAGCTGCTTTGCCGGTTATGGAGGGCAAAAGTCTTATCTTCAAATATCTGGGGGGAGTTGATGCTGTTCCCATGTGTCTGGAAGAAAGAGATCTTCAGAAACTGGTTGCCCTGGTCAAAGCGATGGCTCCTAATTTTGGCGGAATCAACCTCGAAGATATTGAATCCCCCAAGTGTTATGATTTGCTGGATATCCTCAGAGAGGAATTGAATATTCCGGTATGGCACGATGATCGTCAGGGAACAGCCACAATTATTTTGGCAGGAGTGATCAACAGTTTCAAACTGGTTGGACGAGATCTGACAGAGGCCAAATTTGTTTTGCAAGGTGCGGGAGCTTCAAATCTGGCGGTAGCTGAATTGCTGGTGCTTTTGGATGTTCCTCCCGGAAATATTGTTCTGGTTGATTCCAAAGGAATTTTGCATGATCAGAGGAAGATTGCTTCCAACAACAGACTGAAGGCCAAATGGGCTCGCATCTCCAACAAATGGAAACTCAAAGGTCAATTGGAAACTGCTCTGGAAAATGCGGATATTCTCATCGCTCTGTCTACCCCCGGGCCAGGAATTGTTGCCCCCGAACTGATTCAAAAAATGAAAAAAAACAGTATTGTATTTGCCTGCGCTAATCCGGTGCCGGAGATCTGGCCCTGGGAAGCGCGGGATAATGGTGCCGCCATTACTGCAACCGGACGTTCGGATTTTGCCAACCAATTAAATAACTCACTTGTTTTTCCAGGTGTTTTTCGTGGTGCTCTTGATGTTCAGGCAACCACAATCACAGATGAAATGTGTGTGGTCGCTGCCAGAGCCATTGCCCAAAGAGCACAGAAAATTGGACTATCTTCCAATTTTATTGTACCAACTATGGAAGATGAAAAGGTCATGACGGAAGTAGCTGTTGCTGTTGGACGCAAAGCAGTGGAGTTTAACTTGGCCGGAAGAGAACTCAAGGTTGAAGAGCTTGCTGCGTCAGCCGATAGAATTATCTCTTCAGCCCGGAAAAATGTAAAATTAATGATGGAGAACAAAATAATCCCGCCGGTTCCTGAGGGGAACCAGTTTCCATCCCCAAAAGGAAGTTAACCGTCTTGAACTGGGAATTTGAATTGATCAGTTTTGTTGTAACTTCTTGAAATAGTATCAACTATATTTGCGAAGTTATGCTGCCCCTCTGAAGCAAACTTCTTATCCAGTCAAAAAAAAGCATTCTGGGATAGGAATTAGTTGTGGAGATTGTTTTAAATTTCAGCAAAAAACTTAATGGAGAATAAAGATGAGTAAATATTTAGTTACGAGTGCACTGCCCTATGCAAATGGTGATATTCATATTGGTCACTTGGTGGAATATATCCAGACTGATATTTTTGTGAGATTTCTAAAGCTCACCGGTAATGAGGCAATTTATATTTGTGCTTCTGATACCCACGGAACCCCTATTGAAATAAATGCTGCCAAGAAAGGGATGACTCCTGAAGAAATGGTTGCCAAATACAATAAGGAGCATCATCAGGATTTCAAAAATTTTCAGATTCATTTTGATCGTTTTTATACTACTCATTCCCCTGAAACCAGAAAACATGCTGTTAATATTTTTGAAAATCTCAAAAAAAAGGAGTTTGTCTTTACAGAAGAGGTAGAACAATATTACTGCCCCCACGATAAACGTTTCCTCCCTGATCGTTTTGTCAGAGGTGTCTGCCCCAAGTGCGAAGCCGATGATCAATATGGTGATTCCTGTGAAAAGTGCGGAGCCACTTATAATCCCACTGATATTTTAAATCCGGCCTGTTCTATTTGTGGCAATGAACCTGTGCGCAAAACATCCAAACATTATTTTGTAAAACTGGAAAAGGCGCGTCCGGCCATAGAGGACTGGATCAATAAAAAAGGAAATCTTGAACCCAACGTCAAGCAATGGCTCAAAAGCAATTTTCTGGATCAAAAACTGAGAAATTGGGATATTTCCAGGGACAAACCCTATTTTGGTTTCAAAATTCCGGGAGAAGTAGACAAATTCTTTTACGTCTGGATGGATGCCCCGGTGGGGTATATAGGCACAACTCAAAAATATTGCGATGAACAGGGTTTGAATTTTGATTCCTGGTGGAAACCCGGAACCGACAGCAAAGTCGTTCATGTGATCGGTAAGGATATTACTTATTTTCATACCTTGTTCTGGCCGGCCATGCTTCACTATGGTGGCTACAAGGAGCCATCCAGAGTTCAGATTCATGGTTTTCTTACCGTAAACGGCGAAAAAATGAGCAAATCCAGAGGCACTTCTGTCAAAGCTGCAACTTATCTTAACCACCTTGATCCGCAATATCTTCGTTTTTATTATGCCGGCAAGCTTACGGCTTCAATGGATGATATAGACCTCAATCTTGAAGATTTTCGATTCAGGGTTAATTCGGATCTGGTCAATAAAATTGTCAACCTGGTTTCCAGAACTACAGGTCTTCTTTCCAAGAGACTCGATTCTGAAGTTGGTGAACCTTCAGATTCAATTCAACCTGTAGTAAAACAAGCCCAAACCTCTGTTGATGCAATTGAAACTGCCTATCGTAATTTTGAATTCAGCAAGGCACTCAAGTTGATTGTGAAACTGGCCGATACAACTAATAAATATCTGCAGGATACTGCTCCCTTTAAAATTGCCAAAACCAAACCTGATGAAGCCAGAGCTGTGATTTCCGGAGCTTTGGGAATAGTAAAGGGAATCTCTATACTGCTGGGACCGGTTTTGCCTGAAATGAAGAGCAAAATCGAAAAGTTGCTGAATGCAGAAAGGGTCTGGGATTGGCAGGACCTGGATTACAAATTGAGCCCGCGTAAAATCAATAAGTTCACCCATTTGGCCCAGAGAGTTGATGAGAAAAAGGTTGAGGCCATGATCCAGGAAACCAAAGAAGAAGTTGCCAAGACAAAGCAAATATCTCCGGAAGTTCCAAAGTTTAAAAAGATGATAGAGTTTAAGGACTTTCTCAAGCTTGATTTGCGTATAGGCAGAGTAATTGCTGCAGAGCCTGTCAAGAGAGCTGACAAGTTGTTGATGCTGGTTGTTGATCTCGGTCTTGAAAAGCGACAGGTCATAGCTGGAATCAAAAAAAATTTCAAGGCAGAAGAACTGATTGGCAAGCAGGTCCTGGTAGTTGCCAACCTCAAACCCAGAAAGATGCGCTTTGGCACCAGTGAAGCAATGTTGCTGGCAGCCGAAAATACCAAAGGAGAATTGGGTTTACTGGGACCGGCAGTTTTGGAAAACCTGGAGATGGAACTGGAACCGGGATCCCCGGTTAATTAATTGGTTTGTTAACATGTTCCCATCCCAGAAGTGGTGTTTTTGTCTGGGATGGAAACTAACTTTCAACTTGCAGGGCTGAATTATTATGCTTCCCTTTATTTTTATCATTTGTGCTTATGTTTTTATGCCAATTCCCTTTTTAATTCTTGAATATCAGAGTCCGGGACTTGTTTTTAATCTGTTCTCGATTCTTTTCATAGCATTGGCGGTGCTGGCTCTGTTTTTTTCTGTAAAAAGAAAGAAGTATTATTTATTTGCTCTTCCCCCGGCCGGTTTTGCTATTTTTCTGGTAACTACAATTATCGTTTACCATTCATTTTAAAGATATACAGTATAATTCATAACATCTGCAGCTGGACTCTAATCCTTTTGACAGGGAATTCTTATTGAAAAAACACTGCCTTTATCCTGGGAACTTTTAATATTAACCACACCATGGTGGGCTTTCACAATTTCCCGTATAATACCCAGTCCGAGACCAATTCCTGCTTCTCCCAGCAAATCATTTTTGGATCGATAAAATTCCCTGAAAATGATTTCCCTCTCATCTTTGGAAATTCCAATTCCCTGATCAATTATAGCATATTCAAAATAAAGATTATTGTCTTTGCTGTTTTTATGCAAAGAAGATTTTACAATAATTTTTTTCCCTTTCTCTGAATATTTATAAGCATTGTCAATCAGATTATAAATTGCTCTGGACAAAGATTTACAATCCATCTCCATTATCGGGGCAGAATCACACAGATCTGTGAATAAATTCAATTTGTTTTTAAGATGAGCGTTTTTGAAATTATCAATTGCAATTAATAATGGTTTATTTGCATTTATTCTTTCAGTCTCAATAATTTCGTTTTTACTGGTAATTCTTTTCCATTGCAGAATTTGCTGCACAAGATTTTCCAATCTATTGGTTGCTTCCATGATAAATTTTAAATTGTCACGAGGATCCATTTCCGGTCTTTTCAGCAGAGTTTCCGTATGAAGTTTGATGGCTGTAAGGGGAGAACGCAGTTCATGGGAAACATTAGCCAGAAAAAGAGTCTGGCGATGGCTGATCTGGGATACTTTTCTGGTAAGATAAATGGTGACAATGGTTCCAGCGAGCACCGCAACTGCGAAAACTATGGTGAGGATGCCGAAGATTATGTCTTTGAAACCCTGATAAAGAGCAAGCCCGGTGATGCCGACAGCTGCTGTCAGCAGAGATGGAAAAAGAACAAAAGAAAAAATTGTTATCTGGGTTTTTTTGTAAAATTTTGAGATTTTCGTTAAGAGGGAGAGATTGGCTTTATTGTTGTCAAAATTCGAAGTGTCTTTAAAATTTCTGGTTTGATTTTCCATAAAAGATCTCCAGAGGGTATTTAGATTATATTTAGAACAGGAGGATTATTTCTGGGGCAGGGATTTTTTGACTTTTTCTGCCAGAGTTTTAATGGTGAAGGGTTTTGCCAGAAAGTTGACATCATTTTTAAGGAGTCCCTGTTCAGCTATGACATTGGCAGAATAACCGGAAACATAGAGAACTTCCAGATCGACAATTATTTCTTTGATTTTCAAGGAGAGTTCGTAGCCGTTCATGAAGGGCATGATTACATCTGTAACCAGGAGATTGATCCTGTTTTTATGATTATTGGCCAGACCGAGAGCTTGTTCAGGGGTGGAAGCTGGGAGAACCTGGTAGTTGAGTTTTTCCAACATTCTCTGGGTCATTTTCAGAATTGAGGGCTCATCTTCTACCAGCAGGATTGTTTCTTTATCTCCAACTGTTAATTTGGTGGAAGGAGTGGAAATGTTTTTGAACTCGGTACTCTGGGAGTGAGGCAGGTAAACATTGAAGGATGCTCCTTTGCCGGGTTCACTTTCAACATAGATGTAGCCGTTGTTCTGTTTGACAATGCCGTAAACAGTTGAGAGGCCCAGTCCTGTTCCTTTGTTGAGTTCTTTGGTGGTATAAAAAGGAAGGAAAATATTGTCCTGTGTTTCCTGGTCCATTCCACAACCGTTATCCTGGACAGCAAGCTTGACATAATGGCCGGGAATTACTTCGTTGTGTTCCAGACAAAATTGTTCGTCAAGTTCTATATTGCTGGTTGCAATGGTAATTTCACCCACTCCCGAGATGGCATCTCTGGCATTGATGCATAGATTGGCCAGGATTTGATCAACCTGCATGGGGTCGATTTTGACCTTGCCCAAACCAGAACCGGGTTGCCAGGTAATTTTGATGTCTTCGCCAATAAGTCGACGTAACATTTTGAGCATTCCTTCCACTACCTCGTTCAGATTGAGAGTTTTTGGGTTGATGGTCTGTTTTCTGGCGAAAGCAAGCAGTTGTCTGGTAATCCGCACAGATCGCTTGGAAGCTGTGAGGATCTCTTTGAGATTATCGTGCAGAGGATTTTCTTCCGGAAGGTTTTCAAGGGAAAGCTCTGTATAGCCGATAATTACACTGAGCATATTGTTGTAATCATGAGCGACCCCACCTGCAAGTTGTCCGATAGCTTCCATTTTTTGGGCCTGGAGCAGTTGAGCCTGCAATTTCTTCCTTTCTTCATTGGCCTTGAGTTTGTCACTGATATCCTTGGCGGATGACATGATCCCGATGACATTTTTGTTTTCATCGTAGATTGGTCCCATGGAGATGTGTACGGGAATTATTTTACCGTTTTTGTGTTGTCGGGTAGTCTGAATTCCCGAAAATTCTCCACTCCTCATGAGATTATCTCTTAATATCTCAATCTCCTGCTTTTGATTGGAAGGAATTATCGGGAGAGGCTTGCCAATTACTTTCTGGGCTTTGTAACCAAAAAGTTTCTCCGTAGATGAATTCCAGGTCATCACCCTGCCTTGGGTGTCAGTGCTGTAAAAAGCCACCGGGGTGCAGGCAATGATAGCTCGCTGTAATTCTGTGCTTTTTTGCAGTTCGCGAGTTTTGAGGGCAACTTGTCGACGCAGAGAGGCAAACCAGAGGAAAAGAATTAAAAAGATTAACAGCAAAATGAAAACAAACAGGGCAATATTGCGCAGTGATTGGAAAACTGTTGATGATTTCTGCTCTTGCAGTCCGAACCATTTTTCCTGCAGTTTTCGCAGTTCTCCCGATTTTTCGAGGACTGCCAGACCCTGGTTGAATTTGGCAATTAACTCGTCTCGGTTGTCCAAAGATGCATAACAATACTTTGGAGAAAGAAAGGGAGTGTCTGAGCCTACCAGATCAGCATTTTGGTTTTGATTGAGATAGTAATTGAGGGTAGCTTGGGAAACGAGGGCACAATCGGCTTGCCCCCGGTCCAATTTATCCAAAGCTTCCATCTGATTTTTTGCCAGAACCAATTGGGTGTTTTTAATGTTCTGTTCCAGCAGATAATCATGGATAATATCATTGTTTTGAACCAGAATTTTGTATTTGGCAAGCTGTGCGAGGGTTTTGGGAGGATTGCCGTCTTTTTTGCGAACAACGCTTATATAGTGAGCTATGGTGTGGGATCGGGAAAAATCAAAAACCAGATCCCGTTGCAGAGAATAAAACATGCCCTGCAGGAGATCGATTTCTCCGCTTGATAGTTGTTGTTTAATTTTGTTCCAGGGAGCCAGTTTAATGGTAATTTCAAGACCCAATTTTCTGGCTATGGCTTTGGTCAGTTCGACGTTGTAGCCTGATGGTTGTCCATTATTGTCAAGATATTCAAAGGGTGGAAAATTGTTGTCTCCTCCAATGACGATTCTGTTGTTTTTTGGCAGTTGCAAGGCTGCAAACCATTTGGTGTGCAGATGACGATAGGTCCCATCTGCCATGATTATGGAAAGGCCTTCATTGAGAAGATCCAGTAATTTGTGGTTACCCTTTTTAACGGCAAAACAGAATGATTGTTTGAAATCGATTATCTGGGGCAGGAATTCAAGGTTTTTGATCTGGTGTTGTTTGAGGAGACGAAGACCAACCAGACGCTGGATCAGGACAGCATCAATTTTTTTGGTTGTAAGCTTTTGCAAGGCTTCAATGAAGGTGGGATAGCTTTTGATGGTGAATTCCCTTGGTTTGCTCAGGAGAAATTCTTCAGTGTTGTCGTGTTTCATGACTCCCACAACCTTGTTTTTCAAGTGGCGCCATGATTTTATGGATTTGTTGTCTCGGTGTACCACCAGAGCCGCATGTAAGTTCATGTAGGGAAAGGTGAAATCGAAATGTTTTGCTCTTTCGGGGTTTTTGCCCACCAGGGGCAGGACCTGGATCTTGTCTTCCTGCAGCCATGTTTTTACCTGGGACCAGGTGGAGGTTTTGAATTTTACTTCCCTGCCCACGGCCTTTAAGGCAGCTTTCAGAATATCCACTGCAAATCCTCTGGCTTTTCCTTGTTGATCAGCAAAAGAAAAAGGAGGATAGCCGATTTCAGCTGCAGATATTACAGTTTGTTTTTGGGCCAGGGAAGGGGATGGTGTAAGAAGAAACAGGGGTAAAAGCACAACAACAAAAAGTTTTGCCACCTGAAAACACAGCCAGTTGAAAAGGCTTTTCGTGATTTTGAAAAATTGATTGTTATGTTTCATGAACTGATTTTAACCCAGCCCGGATCCCCAGGTTTTGAAATTTCCAGATTGGAAAAAGATACTCTACGAGTTGACCAATTTTACAACTTTTTAATTTAATGGCAAGGATTGACTTTTGTTCCCGGTCCCGAAAAAATTTGAACTTGATCAGAGGATGGGGATATGGTATTTACTTGCAGTTTCAAAAGCCACCTGCGAGAATGGCGGAATTGGTAGACGCGCTGGATTTAGGATCCAGTGCCTGCAAAGGCTTGGGGGTTCGATCCCCCCTTCTCGCACAAGATTAGGGCTTCCAAAAATGAAAACTTTTTTCAGGGGGGTAGTTCCGTTTCAAATATGTAGTTTTGATATTTTTTCGGAAAAAATAAAACTCAGCTTTTTTCAATCAATATGATGTGGTAAAATTTTCCGATGGTAATTTGACAATTATTTCAGCCCTGAATCCAAGATAATACAACTTGCCTGATTGCGGGCTTTTCCCGTTGATACATACCATAATTTTTTTTTAATGGAATTATTGGTTTGGAACAATCAACCTGAGCTTTTTTCAGGAGCAATTTTTTTGCTGCAGGCAGTTCGTTTTCATGGCATAAAAACCTACAATACAGGAGTGTTTGATGACTGATCATGATTCTATTTCAGAACTCGAAGAAAAGCTCGAAACCCTTAAACTTGAACATAAATCCCTTGATGGGAGGCTCGTTGAAATAGAAAAACATATCAGCATGACCTCTGAAGAAGAGGTTGAAGCTCATCGTCTTAAAAAATTGAAACTCAAGAAAAAAGATGATATAGCCAAAATCAAGCGTAAAATAGAAGATTTGAAATCTTGATTTTTTTCAACTCAGCAGCGAGTTTTACTTGTAACATTCGGCACATTAAACAAATCGGGTTCTGGCAAAAATTGTTGCATTTTATTTTAAACAATAATTACAAAATTTTATATTATTTATTTCAGATTGGAATTTGAAATAAGTTTGGATCCTGTATCTTCCCTGACTCTCGGCCTGGTTTTAAATCTAAATTACTTTTCTGGCTGGGCATAAACAAATTTCAACTTTACCCAATCCTGTTATTTGAATCTGCAGTTGTTCAAATTTATGTCACAATTACGGTTCTAATCAAACAACTTGAATAGCCAATTCGAACCTTCAATGGAGGAAATTATGACTATAAAAAGAATCTCCCTGTTTTTAATTCTTCTGGTTTTGACAGTATCTTGCAAAACCAAAAAGAAAAAAACTGAACCCACCAAAAAGAAAGAAGTTTTTCCGGCAATTTTATGGAAAAAGAGTCTCAGCAACAAAGTTTTTGCTTTTGGAGAATCCAAACGTAGAGTTTTTAATGTTATCCTCAACGAAAACAACAATCCTGTTGGCATTTCGGCTCTGAACAAGGTTACCGGGCGACAGCGCTGGTCCAAAGAAGTAGAAATGGGGCTTTTTGATAAAGAAGAAAAATTTTCTTTCGGTGTAGGCATTAAGTCTGTGGCTATAGCAGTTTGGACAAGTGATAACAAGATTTTAGCTGTTGATAAATACCGAGGGGTGGAACTTTGGGATAAAAAAGTACCCGGTTTTGGATTAAGTGTTCTGGGAGTTAATTTCGTAACAGCCTGGAATAACAATATCAGAATTATAGATCCGGAATCAGGCAAATTTACCGATTATGATATCGGCAGAAAAATTACCCACCCCATTCATGTAACTCCAAAAGGTTATCTGGCAGTTCTTACCGGTGATACTCTCAATCTTGTAGATTTGCAACAGGAGCAAGTCAAATTTCGCTGGAGTTGGAAAATAGATATGGAAGAAGGTTTTGACATAGCCCGAATTCAATCCAGTGATGAAGGGATAGCTGTTTTGCAGCGTACGGTAAAAAATCAGGAACAACTTTATATCAAAGGAAGATGTCCAAAAACCTTTGCCGCCAAATGGAAACATTTTCAGGAAGGCAGCGAAGCCAAGCACTGGACATTTGATGTCTTTTCCAGGGGACAAAAAGGGCGAATGGTAATCAAAAATGAGGAATCAAAAGAAAAGAAATGGTTGCTTTTTGATTATGCCAAAGGCAAACCACTCGCCAAACCTCTTTTCAAAGAAAAAAATCCTCCCAGACATTGCTTCTTGGCTGAAGAAATTTCCTATTGCACTTTTTCCAAGGGAGTAACAGCCTACGATACAAAAACTTGGAAGAAAAAGTGGTTTCAGGAAACTATTTTTCCCGTTAATCGTGATGAACACGCTATTATCAATGGAGAAATTGTTTTGGCTGCTATCAATAGAATTAAAATTTTTGCACCGAATGGCAGTAGTTCACTGGCTTATGATCTCAAACATCCCCGTCTTAAACAACCCAGGGTAAATACTATTTTGGGTCAGAAGGACGGTATTTTGTATTTTACTGTAGTAGATCTTTCTGACAACAAGAGCATTGGAGAAATCTGGGCTCTTGAACGTAAAACCAAAAAGTTAAAATGGCGTCGTCGCATTGGAAAAGCTAATTCTACTTTGAGTTCAGTGCTATATGTTCCTGAATTTGACAGGATTTATTATGTTGACAAAACTTTCCTCAATTACGTAGATCTTGCCAATGGTCGTCGTCGTCGTATTCGTCACCTGGTCAGAACCAAAGATGATAAAAACATAAAAATCGGAAAACAAGCCGAGCGTGGTTATCTGCTTTCTTCAGATACAATAAAACTTTTTGAGTTGAAAAGCGGGTCCATGGATATCAAATTTTCTCTTGAGAAAACAGCCCGAAAAAAAGAAAAAGAAGAAAAGTATGAATTTGTGGGAATTGGTTCAAACCACATTATTCTCAAGCAAAAATCTTCTTCCGGTCATCTTCTTGCTTTTGATCTGGAAAAAGGAAAAAAAGTTTGGGAAATCCCTTTCAAGTCAGTAATGAAACCTGAATTACTCGAAACAAAAGGTGGTTATCTGTTTCATTCTTATGGTGCCGGCTTGTTTGTCAACAAGGAAACAGGAAAAAAGATCAAAAGTATTAAAGATAATACCAGAACCTTCAAAGCCGGTCACATGATTGTCACCGTCCAGAAAAAAACCAGCAATCCCCCCCAAGCATCAAAACTTTTCTTTTTCAAATATGATGCCACTGAAAAAAATCCCAAAACAGTCTGGAAGAA
>JAWLEA010000031.1:0-27426 GCA_041686345.1 Polyangia bacterium
CATTAAAAGCAGGAAATGATTTAACCCTTTGTTGTTTTTAATCGGGTTTTATTATAAGATTTAAATAAAACGGATATACCTCTAAGATTATATCCAAAAAATTTATAATTGAGGATAAAAATGACTGATATATATAAAGAATCACTTAAAGCATTTTTAAAACCTGTACAAAGATACATAGAAGACGATCGGATTTCAGAGATTTTGATAAACGGCCCAGATTCAGTTTGGGTTGAAATGAAGGGGAAATTATATAAAACAAAAGCCAAGTTTACCCCTTCTTCCCTAAAAGCCGCTGCCAGAAACATGGCTCAATATGTAGGAAGGATAGTAGATGATCAGCATCCTCGTCTTGATGCAAGACTTCCCGACGGCTCGCGTATTCATGTTATTCTTCCACCCATTGGTCGTTGTGGAACAGTTGTATCCATAAGAAAATTTTTTCCAGGTGGGTTGACTATTGAACAAATGATAGAATTTGGATCCATTTCTGAAGAAATGGCTGATTTTATAAAAGGTTGTGTTTTGGTAAAGGAAAATGTGGTTGTATCAGGAGGTACCGGTTCCGGTAAAACCACCTTGCTCAATGTTCTATCATCTTTCATTCCCAATAGTGAACGTATAATTACCATAGAAGACAGTGCGGAATTGCAACTTGAACAGGATCATCTGGTTCCATTAGAATCAAGACCACCTGATGAAAAAGGCAGATATGGAGTTTTTATGAGAGATCTGCTTCATTCCAGTCTTCGTCTGCGTCCGGACAGAATTATTATAGGTGAGGTTCGAGGTGGAGAAGCTTTTGATATGTTACAGGCCATGAATACAGGACACGGGGGTTCAATGTGTACTACTCATGCAAATACTCCCAAAGAAACATTGGCCAGATTGGAAAGTCTTGCTTTGCTCAGTGGAGTTGAACTGCCTCTCAGAGCTATTAGAGCACAGGTTGCAGCCGCGATTCACATAGTTGTTTCTTCCTCCAGATTTCCTGATGGCAGCAGAAAGATTACCCATGTCAGTGAAGTTCTGCCACTCAACGAAAAAGGTGATTATCGAGTTCAGGATATTTTTGTTTTCAACCAAACGGGAATAGATAAAGAAGGGAAAGTTCACGGATATCATACTCCTACCGGGATTATACCCAATGTTCAAACCAAACTGCTTAAAAACGGTTTTGACGAAATGAAAGATGAATTTTTCCAGCCTGAAACCTATGATCTGGAACCTCCAAAATATTTTTCCGACGGAAGTTGATTTAAATTTATCTTTCATTAATATCAAACATTGATATAGCCAGTTCACGTTTCAGAAAAGGGGATTGGTTGAGAATATTGGAATATTAAAAAGCAAAGTAAAAAACAGGAATGGTATTTTTACAGAGAAAAGGATTTTAATAGTGACAAAAAAAGAAAAATATTTGGATCTTGCCAAAAGATCCCTTGCCAGAATGGATAATTCCTACAAATATTTCCCGGAAGCGGATACTCCTGTTTTTGTAAAAGGGAAAGGTGTGAGATTATATGATCCAGATGGTAAAGAATATCTTGATATGGTTTCCGGTTACAGTGCACTTAACCAAGGACATACCCATCCAAAAATTATCTCATCTTTGCTCAAGCAGGCAAATCGTCTTACTCACACCAGTGCTACTCTCTCTGATGCAAAAGTCCTGCTCGCCGAAAAACTTGCCGATATGTCTCCCATTCCAAATACTGTAGTTCATTTTGATATTGGAGGTTCCAGAGCTGTTGAAGGAGCAAAAATACTGACTACAGCCTATACTGGAAAATCCAAAATGATTTCTTTCAATAATTCTTATCACGGACGTACTGCCGGTTCTTTGTCTCTTTATAATGCAGATGATTTCAAAGAATTATTAAATGTTCCCAAAGATTATTACAAAACACATTATCCCTATTGTTATCGTTGCCCTTCAGGCAAGAAAATTGAATCATGCAATTACCAGTGTCTGGACAAGATCCAGCATATATTGGACAACAACAATGATATTGGCGGAATAATCGTTGAACCAGCACTGGGTTCACGAGGGTATATTTTTCCGCCCCGGAAATTTTATAAAAAGATCAGACGAATTTGTGATGAATATGAGATACTTTTTATCTCTGATGAAATTCAGATGGGACTTGGCAGACTTGGATCGATGTTTGCCTGTGAAAAGTTTGATACTGTTCCCGACTTGGTTCTGCTGTCCAAGTCATTGGCCGGAGGGATGTGGCCATTGAGTGCTATTTTAGGCAAAAAAGCAATTATGGAAAGAATCGGACCTGGCACTTTGGGATCCACTTTTGCCGGAGCTCCTTTGGCTTGCGGGGTTGCTATGACTTCAATAGAGGTATTGGAAAAGGAGAATCTTTGTGAAAAATCCGAAATAGTAGGAGAATATTTTCTTGAAAGGCTCAAGGAGGAATTTGGTGATCATCCTTTGTTTGGTAATATTGATGGCATGGGGTTGGCAATAGGCATGGAACTTATTCTTGAAGATGGTTCTCCTGCCGGAGATCTTTGTGAAAAAATTCAACATTTGAGTTTTAAAGAAGGTATTTTGCTACAAAGAGGAGGACCCGGCAAAAATATTATCAATATGATTCCGGCCCTGATTATTACTAAAGAAGAAGTGGATGAGTTCATAGCAAGATTTAAAAAAATTATTGAACAAATTCAGCCAAAAACCCCATCAAAAAACCCATTCAAATAGTGAAATATTCATTCAGTGTGAAATTTATCAACAGTTTTAAGTTTTATTTTCCAAAAAAGACTTATTTGTTGGGGTAGAAGTTGGATGAAGATAAAATTTTTTCATATTCTTTGCCAGACTATATATAAAACAACTTAAAATTAACACTCAGGTGGATAGTCTGTTGGATTGGTGTATTTTTAAATGATTGTAAATACATGAGAAATTAAGTTTAAGCCAAGAAGAGGGGATATTCCGAAGAAAAGGAAAAAAAATTGTCAAAACAAGAAATGTATGAGAAAAATATTTTGCAGAAAAATTGGCTTGGCTTGGTAATTGCGAGTATGAGTTTCGAGTCATCAATCTAGATGTTGAACACTATAATTTGAACGGTTTTCAAAATCACAGATCAAATAAATGGGATTTAGCCGTTTTGATAATTTTATATGAAAGAGAACTAACTATGACAAAAAAAGAAAAATATCTTAAAATAGCTGAAAACTCATTAGCCAAAATGGACAACTCATATAAATATTTTCCCGAAGAAGATACTCCTATGTTCGTAAAAGGAAAAGGAGTGCGTCTTTATGATCCAGATGGTAATGAATATTTTGATATGGTTTCCGGTTATAGTGCACTTAATCAGGGACACACTCATCCTAAAATTGTAGCTTCTCTTATGAATCAAGCAAATCGCCTCACCCATACAAGTGCAACTCTTTCCGATGCCAAAATTGAACTGGCTGCAAAACTTTCCAAGATGTCTCCGATTCCTGATACTTTGGTTCATTTTGACATTGGTGGAGCCAGGGCAGTTGAAGGAGCCAAAATTCTGGTGCGAGCCTATACCGGAAAATCCAAGGTTATTTCTTTTACAAATTCATTCCATGGCAGAAGTACAGGTTCACTTTCCATGTATAATGCCGATACCTTTCAACATCTGTTCAATGTTCCCCGTGATTATTATCAAGCAAATTATCCCTATTGTTATCGTTGTCCCATGGGTAAGGAAAAAGGCAGTTGTTCTTTTGAATGTATGGATTCCATCAAGAAAACTTTTGAAAACAATAATGATATTGGCGGGATTATTGTTGAACCCGCTCTTGGTGCACGAGGTTACATTCTGCCACCTGAAGGGTTTTATAAAAAACTGCGAAGACTGTGTGATGAACATGGTATTCTGCTGATTTCCGATGAAATTCAGATGGGACTGGGCAGATTAGGTTCAATGTTTGCCTGTGAAATATATGACACCGTACCCGATATCATTCTTCTTTCAAAATCTCTGGCTGGAGGCATGTGGCCGTTGAGTGCAATTCTGGGTAGAAAAGAAATTATGGAAATTGTTCG
Source organism: Polyangia bacterium (assembly GCA_041686345.1). Taxonomy (GTDB): domain Bacteria; phylum Myxococcota_A; class Polyangia; order HGW-17; family HGW-17; genus JAQICJ01. The sequence goes on from JAWLEA010000031.1 coordinate 4,049, forward strand.
CCCGGGAACCTTGGGATCAACTTTTGCAGGTGCTCCACTTGCCTGTGGAGTAGCAATTACCTCCCTGGAGGTAATTGAAGACGAAAACCTTTGTGAACGTTCCGAAATCCTGGGTAGTTATTTCAAAAACGAACTTGAAGACAGATTCTCTCAAAATTCCATGGTTGCCAATATTGATGGAATGGGTCTGGCAATTGGGGTTGAATTTAATCTTCCCAATGGTGATCCTGCTACCGAAGAAACTAAAAAAATACAGCATATTGCTTTAAAGGAAGGATTACTGTTGCAAAGGGGAGGTCCCTTTAAAAACATCATCAATATGATTCCTGCTCTTAATATTACCAGAGAAGAAATTAATGAATTCATTGATCGATTTGAGCAGGTTGTTTTGAAGGTAGAAAATGAATATTTACAAATAATTGAAGATAATCAGATAAATGATATCAAAATTGAGAGAGTTGATAATTTGTAGTTTTTTCTTCATTCTTTCCTCCTTAAATAGTTGCCATCTCAGAATGGGGGTTATTGACTGAACGCGAATTTTACCTCAGATGCGCGGAATATCTTTGTAGACATAGTTGCCACTATTTCATGATGTTACGACAAATCTAATGAGGTTTAATTCCGTTTTCAGGCGATAACTTCCCTGTTTTGTATGGGAACTGATTATTTTCTTCAAATTTTAAAATCAATTAAAAATGCTTATAAAGGCAAAGGTATTTTTTGCTGCCACAATCCTTTTATGTAAAATATGTAAAAACAATACAATAACATCAATTTGTAGATAAGCAGATAAATTTATTTCCTCTTTAGTAAAAAGAATTTTTTGTTTTGGGATTGTCATGGTTAATTCAAACTAGATAGTTCCCATCCCAAAAACGCAACTATATAAAATAAAACAACAAATTTAGAAAAAAAGTAAAAAAAAGGCGGTGTTTTTCCCAATTTTATGTTATGGTAAATTTGAAAATTAACTAATCATAACAAAAGGATCACACCGCCATGATTACTAAAGTACACCACCAAAAGTCAATTGTCGAGAACTATTTTCAACATGACCATGTTGAAGAATTGAAAGTAATTGATGAGCTTATTTTTCAAAACCGTCAAATTATTAAACTCATCCATAATGACCTCATAGAAAATATCGAGAATCTCAAAAAGGGGAGAAAAGCAATACTCAGTGCCGAGCAAGTGTTTAAAATTCTGCTCATCAAACAAATGAACGGCTTCAGTTATGAAATACTGAGTTTTCATCTGGCTGATTCCAGAACCTACCGTGCTTTTTCTGGATTTAGTTTTGCAGAACAAAAACTCCCTTCAAAATCCACTTTGCAGCGTTATATTTCAAAGATAAAACCAAAAACTCTGGAGAAAATTAATCGTTTAATTCTCCAATATGCAAAGAAATTAAAGATTGAAGACGGCAGAAAGGCAAGAGTTGACTGCACAGTTGTGGAATCAAATATTCATAAACCTTATGATTCAGAATCACTATGGGATTGTATTAGAACAATCTGTAGAATTGGAAAAAGGCTTGGTAAAAAATATGGTTTTAAAATTACGGATCATAGAAGGGTGGGAAAAAAAGTTAGGAGACAGATATTTGGGATCAAAGGAAAGAAAAAAAGGAATAGGTTATATCGCAAGCTTTGTAAAATAACCAGAAAAGTAGTTGATGATGCAGAGATGGCGTTGGAAGATCTAAATTACGAAAAGAGAGATGAAAAACTGATTGCCGACTTTGTTGTATACTGTTTGCTTGCAAAAAAAGTTCTGCACCAGACTGAAAGTCGGCTATTAAGAGGAGAAAAAGTTCCTGCAAAAGAGAAAATCTATTCAATTTTCGAACTGCATACAGACATGATAATTAAAGCCCGAAGAGGAATAGAATATGGTCATAAAAACTCTTTATCCTGTGGCATATCAGGAATGATACTTGATCTGGTGATAGAAAACGGTAACCCTGCAGATTCAAAACTGGCCACCCGGATGGCAGATCGTCTGAAGGAAATATATGGCAAGTTTCCCCGTGATATTGCATTCGATGGCGGCTTTGCCTCCAAACAAAATCTACAAGAACTTAAATCCCGTGGAATAAAAAACGCTTGTTTCCATAAAAAATGTAATTTGAAAATAAAAGAAATGGTGAAAAGTTTGTGGGTTTACAAACGCTTGAAGAAATTTAGAGCAGGGATAGAAGGAATAATATCCTTTCTGAAAAGGTGCTTTGGTCTTACCAGGTGCACATGGAAAGGATTAGAACATTTCCATTCCTATGTTTGGAGCTCAATTGTAACTGCCAACACCTTAATTTTTGCGAGGAGGATTATTGCACGAAGAAAGAAGGAGTGAGAAATCTTCTAGTTTTTTCAGGAAAAAAGGGAGGTTGAATGTATAACTGTTTGTAGAATTTAAAATATTAGTGTGTTATGGATATTTGTGGTAAATTTTTAAGCAAAATTCTCATTTTTTGACAAAAAAACTGAGATAATAAAATTCTATACCAAAATATTTTTCCCAAAAACCCCACTTCTGGGATGGGAACTAGATATTTTATTGGGAATATGTTTTATTAGTTCCCGTCGATTCCTTCCAAAACAACTCAACTGGATGTATTGGTTTTGAATTATTAAAACAATTACAACTCAAGGTTCGTTTTATTGTCGAATAAAGATATGAAACATGTTTATTTGCTTTTGTTAATTTCTGTATTTATTTTTTCTTCCTGTTTAAAGAGGAGAACCTGGTCCAGTCCCAGGCAAAAACATCTCTTTTATGAAGTGAAAATTAAAAATAATTCAAGAGACACCATAAAAATTAAGAGTAAATTCAGGGAAAATTTAATAAAAATAAAACTTTATAAACAAAAGTATTGTTCAAGAGTGCAATATGATGTTAAATCCTTATCCATTTCGAAAACTACCAAATACTCTTCGGCAAATTACTATATGTTGATCGGCGGCATAGTTATGTCTCTAGCTCTGCCTTCCTATTATCTCGGTCTTTTTAAAAGTGAAGGAAGTGCAAGTGCTATTCATTTTTCGGTGGGAACTGCAGTATTTTTTGCTCCCGGAGGTATTCTGGCCGGTTATGCTTTGTGGAATAAATTGAAAGAAAAGGAAGAAACTCAGAAAGTCGGACAGATCAGGGAAGTTGTAAATAACAAAGAATATACCTGCGGCAGGGAAAATCTAGGCGATGGTTATAAAATAGAAATTCTTACCAAAACCGGATATGTCAATGCCGGCAAAACAGACAAAACCGGTTGTTTATCTTTCAGCACAGCTAATACTCTTCCATTTTACAATCAGAATAAAGATGAAAAATACTACTTAATCTATGTAAATGGAAAAAAAGTAGATCGTTTGCTAATTCCCCCGGATAAACATGTTAAAAAGAAAAGGATTGAAGAGAAAGGCAAAGAAGAATAATTTAATAATTCAGATTTATTCTTCTTCAGAATTGTCTATATCCAAATCTTCTCCATAATAATAATCAAGACCAAGGTTGTTGATCAGAGTTTCTCCCATGAGGAAACGCAAAGTGTTCTCGAGTTTGGATAATTGTTTGAAAAGATCATGAACAGGAGGCAGACCGACTTTAGTCTGGGGACTTTTCCAATAGAAGGACAACCATTCCTGGATCCCGTACATTTTGGCTCTATGGGCAATATCGGCAAGCAGAATCAGATCCAGCACAACTGGAGCGGCCAGAATAGAATCACGACAGAGGAAATTAACTTTTATCTGCATTGGATAACCCATCCAGCCAGTTATATCAATATTATCCCACCCTTCTTTGTTGTCACCTCTGGGCAGATAATAGTTTATTCTTACTTTGTGGTCGATATCTCCGTAAAGTTCGGGATAAAGCTCAGGACTAAAAATTGAATCCAGAACCGACAATTTGCTTTCTTCTTTGGTTTTGAAGGAACCGGGATCATCAAGGACTTTTCCGTCAAGATTGCCCAGAATATTGGTGGAGAACCATCCTTTGACGCCAAGAAGACGTGATTTCAATCCCGGAGCCAGTATTGTCTTGATCAAAGTTTGGCCGGTTTTAAAATCTTTGCCACCAATGGGAACTTTGTTTGTATCAGCCAATTCCGTGAGAGCAGGAATATCAACTGTAAGATTTGGAGCTCCATTGAGGAAAGGAGAATTCTTTTTCAAAGAAGCATAAGCATAGATCATGGATGGGGAAATATGAGGGTTATTTTTTTTCAAACCTTTTTCAAAAGCCTTCAGATTTTGATGGACGTTCTTGAGTTGGGTAAAAACTTCGGTTGATGCACACCAGACAGTTACGACCCGCTCCAGATTATTCTTTTTTTTGAATCTTTCAATGTCGTCCATCAGTTGGCGGGCAAGCTCCAATTTATTTTTGCCTGATTTCACATGAGGACCGTCCAGGTTTTTGACGAAGTTTTTATCGAAGACTGCTTTCATTGGATTGATCTGTTCAAGAGAAGGTCTGATTTTATCAAGAAGATCAGAAGCAAGTACTCTTGATTTACAAGCAACATTATAGGCATTTTCACCATGCAGATCCCAGCCACCGAATACAATATCATTTAAGTCGGTGAGAGGGAGGAAGTCTTTAAGAAGTGGATGACGATCTTCGGTTCTTTTACCCAGTCTGATTCTTCCCATTTGAGTGAGAGAACCATATGGAATACCGAGATTTTTACGAACAGCCAGCACCCCTGCGATAAAGGTGGTTGAAACAGCTCCAATTCCAGGGATTAATACACCTAATTTACCTTTTGCTGGTTTAATTTTTACTTTGTTTTTCATTGTACACCTGTAATAATATGGTTGATAAAATGGTAAGTAATTTGCCAAACACCCTACTATAAATACAAATATAAGACTGGGTCAAGTGTTTCCTCATCATAATTCATTTACAGATTTTATTGTGGAAAAGATTGAGTACTTCCGGCATTTTAACTCCCGGGGAACTTATGTGGGGAGATGACAATAGAAATATTTTTGGTTGATTTTTAAAGGGAACCCGGTTCCAGACCTTATTTTTTTTATTCCCGGGTTTGACAATGTCCAGGATAATATCCGGAGATAATTGCACTATCGATTCCAACCCCAGGTTTGGATATGATGCTGGACCTTTGTTGATGGCGTTTTTTCCACCTGCCAGTTTCAATAATTGATCGAGATAGGTTCCCGGTCCTGCCGCTACTACATTTTTGAGGGAGTTATCCGCATGCCCGAGAGTAATAAGTACTTTTGGTTTGTATTTACAAAATTTTGGTTTTAATTTGCTTTTGAGAGACTGGATAGATTTTTTTGCCAGTGCATCCTTATTGAGTTTATTTCCCAGTTGTTTCAGAGAAGTGTACACTTCTTCAATGGATCTGGTTTTCAGAACCAGAGACTCGATATTGTATTTATCCAACTTTTTTTTCAAATCCAGATGCATTTCAGTGAGCAAAACCAGATCAGGTTTGAAAGATAACAGTCTCTCAGGATCGACATCCAGGAAACCTCCAACTTTGGGAATATTTTTTACCTCAGGTGGAAAATAGTCATATCTGGTTACACCAATTAATTTCTTGCCGGACTCCAGTTTGAAAACCATTTGAGTAAGGGAAGGAGAAAGAGAAATAATCCTTTGATGATCCTGATTATGAGAAGAGTTATTCTTTTTACACCCGGAAATTGAGAACAATAAAAATAAAAAGCATAATTTTGTTGTTCTAGTAAGCATTTTCAAGGATTTTGGCAATTTTGTCAGCGTCAATATTTTTATTTTCGCCTAATTTGATTCCTTTATCTTTGAAACGTTCCGGAATTTTTTGAAGTTCTTGTCTGGGAATATCATATTCGGAAATTTTGGTTTTAACATCCATGCTTCTGAAAAATTCTTCAGTTTTGTTTATTGCTTCAGTAATGATGCTATTTTTGTCCCCTTCTAATTTCCATATTTCTTTTCCGTAAAGGAAAAGTTTATCGGCTTTTTCTTTTTTTTGAATTCTGAGAAGGGAGGGCAGGACAACGGATAAGGTACGGGCATGATCAAGTTTGAAAAGGGCAGTAAATTCGTGAGCGATAATATGAGTAGACCAATCCTGTACCACTCCCACTCCAAGGGTGCGGTTGAGGGCATTGGTGGCACACCACATAATATTAGCACGAGCGGCGTAATTTTTTGGACTTTCAAGCACCTTGGGTGCTTCTTCAATGATTGTTTTAAGAACTGCCTCGGCTTGCCTGTCCTGCAAAGGTGAATTAATCTGCTGGGTCAAATATTGTTCGAGGACATGAATGAAGGCATCAACAATACCGTTTACGGTTTGTTTTTTAGGTAGAGTATAAGTTGTTCGGGGATCGAGAATTGAAAATTTGGGAAAAACCTTTTCAGATTTGAAGACAAGTTTCTCATTTGTTTTTGCACAGGAAATAACTGCTCTTGCGTTCATTTCCGATCCTGTAGCCGCAATAGTGAGAACAGTACCAAAAGGAACTGCACTTTTTACAGGAGCATGACGGGAGAGAATATCCCAGGGATCACCATCAAAATCAATAGCAGCACTGATAAATTTGGTTCCATCAATAACACTGCCGCCACCTACCGCCAGAATGAAGTCTATACTTTCTTTGCGGGCAATTTTGACAGCTTCCATCAAAGTTTCATATTTTGGATTTGGTTCAATACCTCCAAATTCTACAATATTGTAGTTGTCAAGACTGTTTTTAACTTCTTCATAAACAAAATTTTCCTTAATTGAACCTCCTCCATAAGTGAGAAGGATTTTATAACTTTTATCAATAAAATTAGGGAGTTTTTTTATACTATTTTTACCGAATATGATTCTGACGGGATTATAGAATTCAAAATTATGCATTGTTTACTCCTTTGAAACAAAGTTGATTACAAAAAAGGAAAATAAAAGAAAAATTTGGGGATAATTGAATATATTGAAGAAGTTATTAACAATAAAAACCAACAATAAAAACCAAAAGTTGGCTGAAATTCGTTTATTTAGTTCCCATCCCAGAAGTGGTGTTTTCGGCTGGGGAAGAAGCTTGATTGAAATGCACAAAGTAAATTCGCAGACATGGGAATTACTTAGAACTACTTAACGGCAACAGCTTTGAGGCCTGCTTTGCCATCTCTTTCATAAACTACAAGTTTTACCCTGGTACATTCTTTTTTGGCTCTTATATTTTGAGTTGAACTGTTGAGTTTTTGGATGAATTTTACTTCGTCAAAGTTATCAAGATTTCCTTCCAATTTGAGTTTGAGGCTTTTAAACTCTTCGGTAATAAAAGAAAAATATTCTCCCGGATCTTCTTCAGGTCCAGGTGGTTGAGGCTGGGAAGGATCTGTTTCTTGGGGAGTTGAAATCTCAGATTCAGTTTTTTTTGAGGGTTTCCCAGTATTTTTGTTTGGCTGCTCTTTGTTTTTTGAAGGTTTTTTGGTTTTGGGAAGATCGGGTAAATTCGGTTTCCCATTCAATTTTACCTTTTTCATTTCGGGATATTTGATTGGTTTGCCTTTTACTGGTGGTGGAGGCGGACCTCCTTCAGGTAGTTGATGATCTTCATCATCTTTTCCCAGAATTTCGTCCATGCTCTTCTTTTTGATATTATTACCACCACTGCTTTCGCGGGCTTTTTCCAGAGCTTCATTGATAGCAATTGCCAAGGCTCTGTATTTTCCAGAAAACTCCTGGTCATTAAAAAGAATAAATTCTCCCTTGCTCAAATCTTTAGCTCGATTGATCATTTTTTTCATGGGAAGATCCCCCTCGATAATGAGAAGTGAAATTCCCAGGATCATTATAAAACTTGCCCCTACAATAAAAAGAACCCAAGGAAATCCCTCCAGCAGTTTATCCTGGGGAATTACTTTTTTAAGAAATGCCATGGAGCCATGTCTTTGTGGCATTTGAAAAGCGATGGCATAATAGGTTTCTGTATCCTGGAATTCAGGCAATTCTTTATCTATTTCGATTTTGGGTACTGTTACAGCTCCTCTTACTGCACTAAGGATTACGGCATAGCGTTTGCCACCTTTTTTCAAAATTTTGACAGGAGTGAAGCCTTTATCAATATCTCTGATGTCTTTTTTATGCTCTTTGTAAATTGAGCTCATTTCATCCCACAATTTGGATTTCTTGGTTACAAATTCAGCTTTATTTTTAACAAATAAAGCCATTTCAACTTTTCTTTTGCGTTTGTTTTCAAACCCCATGCGACTGAGATGAAATTCAAGAAAATCCTGATTCATTTTGCGCAGACCAACCAGTACCCCCACTATTCTTTTGTGATCTTTGGACAATACCGGGACAGAGAAAATCTGGTACATGGAGTCGCCAATTTTTAGAGCATTATCTGAATGATACCCCTTCATGGAATTTTTGAAAGCTGGATAACCAGCAAAAGATTTGGGGATATCTTTGTGGGAAATCAAAACTTTTCCTTTGGGATTAAGTATCAGGAGATAGTCAATATTTAATTTTTTGGCAAAATTCTGAAAAGGTTTTTTTAAAGGGTTTGTATCCCCTTTTTTTTCCAGAACTTTGACAATTCTGTTATCAAGTCTGATTCTGCCAAGAGAATCAAGAATTTGCCGGCTTTCCCATTCAATTTCTTTATCCACAGCAGCCTGAAAAAAATCTACTATTTTTTCACGATATTCTCGTTCATGAAAATACTCGGATGGTTTGTTGGCTACTAAAATACCAGCTAGAGCCAGAATGGAAATAAACGAAATAACTAGAATCCATATTTTGGATAAAAACATTGTAACCTCAGAATGTTAACACTTTTAAAGGAACTTTTACTGATATGTTGATTTGATTATTTTTGCGGCGTTTTTTGCGAGAAACTTTCAATTTTTGCTGATTGATAATTTTTCCATCATAAAGAAGGTAAAGAGTATAAGTTCCTGGAAATAAACCCTGAATCGTAAAATAACCTGAGTTGGAGATGTTGGTAAACAAAGGGGAGTTGACTTTAAGAACTTTACCTTTGCTGTATTTATCATTTTTGATTCGCAAATGGTAAAGACGTGATTTGAGTTTGTCTTTATGAGCAAAAATTTTGGTTTTCAAGGGGTAAATAATTCCTGCTTCTTCAGCTATGTTTTCAGGTTTACCTTTCTTTTTTTCCCCATCTTGCTGTTGTACCGAATAGATTTTAACTTTTTTTCCAAGTTTATTATAAACTTTAAGTCCGGTTTTTGAATGGAGAATTTTAAGGGGAGGACTGAAAGAAGAACCGAGATATTCGACAGAATCTTCATCTTTAATGGGATATTTGAAATTTTTCTTTTTGCGTCTTTTGGCTGTTTTTTTACTTTCAACAAGAACCAGAGCAAACTTGTCCCGCAGAGAAATTTTATTGCGTACAACTATGAAAGGATCATAGTATTGCCAGTAAGCTTGTCTTTGGAGACGTCTCAGGTATTGTACTTTTTTAATGGTTTTTGATTTTGGTGGAGTAAATTTGGCTTTGATATAGCCTTTTATTTGATAGGTTTTGATTTTTCTTTTTTTGCTTGCACAGACAGATGCAAACAAGGACAGGATTAAAAAAGGTATTATTTTGGATGTAGTTTTCATGGAAGATATAATAACCAACTTCAAATTATCGTCAATTGTCCTTTTGTTCAAAATAAGGATTAGATGACTCTGGATTTTTGTTTGCAACATTCTATAATTTTAATTCCGCTGTATCAACCACAAACTGCTTGTTATGGCAATTTCTTCAAAAAAGGTAAATCTTTCTCTATTTCTTGATTTGGGTAAAAGTATCGCTTCCTTGCTTGGATTTATTCGGTAAATATGAAATTATTACCTAGTTTCCATCCCAGAAGTGGTATTATTGACTGGGGAAGAAATTGGATTGAGATGTGCGGAATAACTTCGCAGATATAGTTGACACTATTTCAAGAAGTTATGACAAGGCTGATTATTCAAATTCCATACTCAGACGATGATATCCATTTTCGGAACGGGAACTACCTGGTTGGGGGAAATAAAATATTTGTGGAAAGAGCAAGGTAAAAACTATATAGTTTTCATCCCAGAATGGGGGTTATTGGCTGAGGCAAAAAAGTTAAAGCCAAAAAGAAAGGAAGAATTTTAATAATCAATGTTTGAGAATATGGAACAACTATCAGAAATATTTAATAATCTTCACCGACAATTGGGGAAATACTTCTTTGGACCTCCAGAGATCTCCCAATTGGTTACCATTGGATTATTATCTTCCGGACATATCTTGCTGGAAGGAGTTCCGGGAGTGGCTAAAACTACCCTGGTGAGGTTTTATTCATCCCTTACCGGGTGCAGATCGGGACGTATCCAGTTCACTCCGGATTTAATGCCCTCCGATATTACAGGCACCATTATACCTTCCGCAGATTTCAGCGAACAGAAATTTATCCAGGGACCGATTTTTACTCAAATTCTTCTGGCTGATGAAATCAACCGGGCCCCGGCAAAAACTCAGTCGGCTCTGCTGGAGGCTCTCGAAGAAAAAGCTGTAACTATTCAGAATAACAATTATAAAATGTCAGATCCCTTTTTTGTTTTGGCAACTCAAAACCCCGAAGAGTCTGCCGGTACCTTTCCCCTGCCTGATGCAACAGTAGATAGATTTTTACTTAGAATAAAGCTGGGTTATCCTGCTAAAGTTGAAGAACTTGAAATGATGAAGGCCCATCATATTATACCTGATATGCCTGAACCTCTCTTAAACAGTCAGGCGATTGTTCTGGCTCAGAAAGCAGTAGAAAAAGTTAACCTCAGTGATTCTCTGATGAGGTATGTTCTTGCCATAGTTCGGTGGACCAGAAACCATCAGCAGATAAAACTGGGAGCTTCCCCCCGTTCGGGATTGGCTTTTTTGAGAGCCATCAAAGCAAAGGCTGCTTTGGAAGGAAGGGATTATGGAATTCCCGATGATGCCAAATTTTTAGCATCATCAGTTTTATCTCATCGTCTGGTTTTAACCTATGAAGCACAGATGTCGGGGATAAAACCAGAAAATCTAATTACCGAAGCTTTGAAAGAATTGGAAATCCTTATATGATTTCAGAGAAGCAGCTTTGGACCCGGGATTGTAACGAACCGGAAACAAGTCGAGAAATCAATGTAGTCAGAACATTGAAAATCAGGGAATACAAAACATCTCTGCTGGCTTTGGGGGGAATTATTATTGTTATCACCGGAGCTATTTCTCTTCGCGCCGAATTAGTTTTGTTGGGAAGTATTCCTTTTTCAATTCTGGTATATACCCTGCTCAAAGAAAAATTGCTGTTCAGCAGAATAAAACGAGATTCTCTCAAAGCCTATCTATATCCGGTTAAAAAGACCATCAGGGTAAATAAAGAGTTGGATCTTGGAATAGTTTTGGAAAATCCCATGCCTTATGTTCTCGACAATGTAATTGTTGAAATGAAAACCGGACCGGGAATAAAACCAATTCCTCCCTTTAAGTTGACTATTTGGGATCAAACCAGAGAGGAACTGAAAATAAAACTTGTTCCTCTTCGTGCTGGTCAACTGTTTTTTCATGGTTTTTCAGTAGTGATTTATCCGGCGTTCAATCTTCGCCCCAAAAGGTTTTATTTTATTATGCCTTTTGTTTTGAATTGTGAAACTGAGATCAGCAATATAAGTTTCAAGACCGCCACCAGAAAAAGTGAACCGTCAAGATATCCACTGCCTTCGAGAGGTGGAGATTTTGCTTATTTGCGAGATTATGTAACCGGAGATCCCTGGAAATCCATCTCAACTTCGGCTTCTTTGAGAAAAAGAAAACCTGTGGTGGTACTTTCTTATCCTCAGAAAATATCAAGGCAGGCTGTTCTGATTGATGTTTCAGAAAGCTTGTTCAGAGGCAAGCCCGGCAAAGCTCCATTTGACCAGATAGCCTTTGTACTTCCTGCCTTGCTTAAAGAATTGAAAATCAAAGAAATACAAACGGAGTTGATTGCTTTTGATGAAGAGATTAAACTTCATTACAAAAATCCTCCGACAGAATCAATTGTGGAGAAACTTTCCATTTATCGCTTTCTTACCAGTGAAAACGGTTTAAATTATCCTGATATTTTGCTTGAAAGGTTGAATTCTCATTTGAGATGGAATTACGGGAGCTTCAAATCACTTCCTCAATTCAATGCCGGTAAAAGATCTTCTCTGTTATTGAAAAAACTTGATAAACTCAACCAGAAACTTGATTATCCCCCTGGTTTGAAAAAATTAGATCGGTATCATCAAGGTATTGTTGAAAATAAAATACTGAAATTGTGCTATAAAACTGGGTTGGAACTTCCCAATACCAATTCCCATCACAGTGGCCTCGGGAAAAGTCTTGATCTGGTTTTGTCCAAAAATATCAAAAATATAACTATTTTCAGTGATTTTGATCCCTATCCTTGCAAATCAGATTTGTTAAAAAGGCTCCATTTGGCCCGAGAAAAAAATATTATTTTGAATTTCATGATCTTCGATCGTTGTCTGGATTTGCTGAAACCATACGGCTTGGCTTTACTTAAATCACAATATGAAAATATCTGGGAAGAATCTGTAAATCTGTTTAAATATGAAAATGTATATATAACTTTCTGGAACCCTTTTGTCAGTGTTGCTATTTAATAATATTTATTTCCATCCCAGAATGGGAGTTATTGTCCGTGATTATCCTTGAAAATTGCAACAATTTAATTTAATTTGAATTTTTCAGGATAATAATTTGAGGTAGAAAGATGAAAAACAAGATGGAACAATTAAAAAAGAAAATTATCGATCGTAATTTTACAATTGGAGTTGTGGGACTGGGATATGTGGGTTTGCCTTTGATTGTTGAATTTGGAAAGAAGGGATTTAAAGTTATTGGCTTTGATATAGATCAGAAAAAAGTAGATAAACTTCTTGCCGGTGAAAGTTATATAGAACATATAGGTTCAGATTTGACCACCCGTTTGCTTAATGAAGGCAAGTTCGAACCGACGATCAACTTTGCCAAAATTGCTGAGGTTGATGCTGTTATCATCTGTGTTCCCACTCCTCTTAACCGTTATCGGGAACCGGAGATGAAATATATTCGGGATACCTGTACGGTAATCAAGGATTATTTACAGGAGAATCAAATTATTGCTCTGGAAAGTACTACTTATCCCGGTACTACCGAAGAGGTTATGAAGCCGATTCTGGAGCAGAATCCTTCCGGGCTGAAAGCTGACCAGGATTTCTATCTGGTTTATTCCCCGGAAAGAGAGGATCCCGGCAACAAAAATTTTTCAACTTCCACTATTCCAAAGGTAGTTGGAGGTTCCACTGCAGTTAGTCTTGAACTGGGCAATCTTCTTTACAGCCAGGTTATCGATAAAACAGTACCCGTTTCTTCGCTGAAGACAGCCGAAATGACCAAACTTGTGGAAAATATTTATCGCAACATTAATATTGCCCTGGTCAATGAACTTAAAATGCTGGCAGACAGAATGGATATAAATATCTGGGAAGTCATAGACGCAGCTTCCACCAAACCTTTTGGTTTTCATCCCTTTTATCCGGGACCGGGATTGGGAGGACACTGTATTCCCATCGATCCTTTCTATTTGACCTGGAAAGCCAGAGAATATGATTTCCCCACCCGTTTTATTGAATTGGCAGGGGAAATTAATGCCAGAGTCACTGAATTTGTCAGGGATAAAGTAGTGGAAGCGCTGAACAGTAAGAAAAAAAGTATCAAAGGGTCAAGAATTCTGATTCTGGGTATGGCTTATAAAAAAGATATTGATGATCTGAGGGAATCACCTGCTTTGAAGTTGATGGAACTGCTTGAGAAAGGCGGAGCCGAAGTAGAATACAATGATCCCCATATTCCTCAAATACCCAAGGTTTCACCTATGAGAAACTATAAATTCATCAGAAAATCCGTTCCTCTTTCCTCTTCCAGTTTGACCAAATATGATTTGGCTCTCATTGTTACAGATCATTCAAGCTATGATTATGAATTTATAGTTGAAAATTCCAACTTGGTTGTGGACACCAGAAATGCAACCAGTCAAATTAAAAAGGGACAGGAAAAAATCTGGACGGCCTGATTCCTTTTTGAGACAGGAGTTGAATATCAGTCAGAGTAAGTTTTATTAGCTAGTTTCCATCCCAGAAGTGGTGTTTTTGGCTGGAGAAGAAGTTTGATTGAGATGTGCGGAATAACTTCGCAGATATAGTTTATGCTATTTCAAGAAGTTATGACAAAGCAGATCAATTAAAATTCCGTCGTCAGACGATGACATTCATTTTTGGGATGGGAACTAGCTAGTTCAATGAGTTTTGACTGCAATTCCAAATCATCTCCATAGTCAACTTCTTTTTTTTTGCAAAATTCTTTAAAATCAGCAGGAGGGGGAGCAAAAAATTCAAATTTTCTTTGCTTGTAAGCAAAAGAGATAAGGGCGCAATGGAGAAGGTGCCGATGATGACCTGTAACCAGATTATATTTTTTCAGAGGTCCTGTTTTGGTGAAACCAAGGTAGATTTCCGGAGCAACTCCATATATTTTATCACCCCAGACAGGAAAACCGAGATTACAGGCATGTGCTCTGATCTGGTGCATTCTGCCTGAATGGAGGCAAATCCCTGCCATAGTAGTATTTTGTCCGAAATATAATGGTTGAAAAACTGAATGAGTCTTTTTTCCTCCTGTTTTTACAACTTTCTGTTTGATAATAATGGGAGATTCTTCATCAGGTGCGATAGCTCCTCTATGCTCAATATTTTCGGAAAGCAGTCCCCTGAGCAGAGCAAGATATGTTTTTTCAACCTTCCGTTTGCGGAAAATCTCTTTTATTTTTGCTGCAACCTCACCTCGCCTGGCACAAACTACTATTCCTCCTGTTTCCCGATCAAGCCGATGGGTAATTATATAATCATCAAAACCATTTTTCCACATCCACCAGGTCAGGGTGCGGCGGAATCTTCCGGAGGTGGGATGAATGGTGAGATTTCCCGGTTTGTTTAAGATCAGGAGATCATTGTTTTGAAAAATAACCGGGATTTCAGGAATATCAACAGGTTCTTCCGGAAGAGGTCTGAGAAAAGTAACCACTGCCCCTTCTGGGGGAATTTTATGAGCCGGTTTGGTTGTGACAGAACCATTGAGAGTAAAAAAACCACTCTTGATGATTTTTTTAATTCTTTCCCGAGAATATCTTTTGAGAATTTTTTTCAAGGCCAAATCCACCCTTGTTCCGGAAAAACCGCTGTTCAAATTGATTTGTATTTTTACGGCTTCTGTGCCGTCAGGAAGTCTGGTAAGATTGAATCTTTTGTATTCCTCTTTGGAAATTGGTTCCATAATTTTGCCGGATAAAATAGTCGGAATGAGGCTTTAAGCAAACAGGTGAAATATAGGATTTTACTCGTCTTCAGGATCCAGATCAGATTGTTTTTTCAGGAAATCGAGAATAATGTCATCGATGGACTGATTATCCTGATTTTCTCCTGAAACTATATCTTCAGGGACGGATTCAGATTCTTCAGGTTTGAATAAACCTGAAGTTTCAGTGAGAATAGAATCCCCAGTAGTGAAATCCTCGAAATCGGAAAGATCTTCTTGTTTTTCTACAGTAGTTGGCGGACTTTGCTGGTTATTAAAAACATCAAGGGAGGAACTGGAATGACGGCGATTGGAAAAAGAACCAAAATTGGTATCATTTCCGGTGAGTACAATAGCAGGTCGTGAAACAACAACTGAAGAATTATCTTCTTCAGTTGTCTGGTCATTGGGGGATTTTTCTTCGGTTTTTGAATTGTCCTGTCCGGGATCTGTTTTGATGTCAGCAAAGAATTCTTCAGCTTCATTGGTTTTTTGCTGGAGATTTTCTGACGGTTCTTCATCTTCTGCAGAGAGATCATAATCAAGATCTTCATCCACCCATTCCATGTTATCTATGAGGGTATCTTGTTTTTCCTGGAAAAAATAAGTGCTTACTGTTTCAATGGTAACAGGAAAATCTTCTTCAACTTCTGAATTGGATTCATTGTTTTTTCTTTCTTGTTTATTTTGTCTGGAAAGGGATAAAAGACCTTCTGTTCTGGTTTCGGGTCGGTTTTTGTCTGATTTGACTGAACTATTTGCAGCGTTTTTTTGAGCTTGGTTTGTTCCGGCGGATTTGGTTGCACTCTCCACCTCTTTTTTATTTTTGGGCGATGGGGAAGGATGATTTCGTCCGGGCAGGGTAGGAATTTTGCCGCCAAATTCATGATCGGATTGAGCAGATCCTGGCGAATTTTTATCGGAGGTGTGGGCGGTTGGGCTGTTTTTCAAATTGATATTTTGATTTTTAACCGGTTTGGCCTGGTTGTCAGAAGAAGCTTCTTTTGAAGTTTCAGAAACTTCAGGTTCGAGAGAACCAAATAACTGTTTTATTTTATTGTCAAATGTACCTTTGATGAGATTTTTCATCATATCTTTATGTTGAACCTGCATCAATTTGCGTACATAAGGCTCAATTTTATTTTCGCTGATTTTGTTTTTGCTGAGCAATTCGTCATACTTTTTCATTTTGGTGGAGATAATGATTCCATTATGAAAAAGATGGGTGAAGATATGAGGATTATTCTCACCCGAGTCTTCGGTTTGAATATGAAATATCCGTCCTTTGTATTTTAAATTGTGGTTGTATCCCAGCAGAGGGGAACGAAATGACATAGACTCTCCAGAATTACCAATGGATCTAATAATTTGAACTGATAATACAATACCAGAACTCTTCAAGGAAATTAACAAAAAAATACAACTTACCCATAAGTAGTTCCCATCCCAGAAGTGGGGTTATTGGCTGGATAAGAAATTTGTCTCAGATGCGCGGAATAACTTCGCTGACATAGTTGACACTATTTCAAGAAGTTATGACAAAGCTGATGAGATGAATTTCCGTATTCAGACGATGACATCCATTTTTGGGATGGGAACTAAGTACAAGGGAAACCAGATACAAAGTGGGAGCAAGTGTTGATACTGTTTTCAGATTGGAGGAATTAGTTCAAATTATCCGCTGGTTCAGCTTGAATTTGCATGAAAAATTATTAACTACTAGGTGGGAAGAGGTCAATTTTTTTAAATGTAAGATTTCAGTTACCATGTTTTTCCGGTAATTCTGGTTTTATTTTATTTTTTGTTTTACTATTCCCGAAATACAAGTTCGGAGATTTCCTGAAATCTGGAAAGAAAATTTTTAACTAGTTTCCATCCCAGAAGTGGTGTTATTGGCTGGTGAAGAAGTTGGATTGAGATGAGCGGAATAGCTTCGCAGATATAGCCACTACTATTTTAAGAAGTTATGACAAAACTGATCAATTCAAATTCCGTTCTCAGACGATGACCTTCCTGTTTGGGACGGGAACTAACTGAATGGAGCAGTGGCAAAATGGCAAGCGAGCAAATCAGACAAGGGCTTATATTGATGATCGGATTGATCGTATCCGTGGGAATGCATGAATTCGGCCATGCGATTGTTGCTCATAAACTTGGTGATCCCACCCCTGATTCCCAGGGTCGAGTAACAGTAAATCCCATAGCCCACATGGATCCTTTTGGTACCCTGCTGATTCCGGCTCTGCTTATTTTCAGCGGAGCGGGCATGCTTTTTGGCTGGGGAAGACCGGTACAAATCAGTCCCCGCCATTTCAAACGTTCCATTTCCATGAGCCTCGGCGACACCCTGGTTTCTTTGGCCGGACCCGCCATGAATATAGTTCTGGCTCTCTTTTTTACTGCAGCTCTGGCAGTGGTATTTTACTTTACCAAGCCCAATCCCGGCAAGGGAATTGTTCAGTTGCATTGGGCATTGAGACGTTATATCCAATTGAATCTGGTTCTTTGTATTTTCAATCTGCTGCCCATACCTCCCCTGGACGGTTCCCATCTTCTTTTCAACCACCTCAGTTCCAAATATAACCATATAAAGGATTTTTTAAGCAATTACGGGTTTTATATCCTGATAGCAATGATGATCATTCCGGGGGTGTTGACTTTTATTTTCAAGCCTGTTCTTATTATTTCAAGAGTTCTCATCCAATTAGCCTATACCCTTGGAGGGTAAAAGTTGTCAACCAGCACCAATCTCATTTTAAATCCGGATCTGGATGTATCCATTGAAGATCTTTTCAGCGGTCCCTTTGATCTGCTTTTGCACCTTATCCGCAAACACGAGCTTGATCTCAAGGAAATACCCCTTTCTTTCATCACCGGACAATATTTGCAAACCCTGAAAAAACTTCAGGAGATGAAAGTAGACATTGCCACTGACTTTCTGGTTATAGCCACTACTTTGGTAAAATGGAAAAGTGATCTGCTGATTCCCAGGAAAGAAGATAGTGACGACAGCAAAGATGAAGAAGATCCTGCGGTGATTCTGGCCAGAAGATTGCTCAAATACCAGAAGTACAGGCGGGCAGCCTATTGGCTTTCCCAAAGAATTAGTGACAAAGATAGAGGTTGGCGTCGTGGTTGTACAATCAATATAGATGATAAATCCCTCAATAATATCGAAAAGGTGTCGCCATCAGAGTTGATTGGTATTTATGAAGAACTTCTGTCTCGATTGCCTTCCTATGATTTTGAAGATAAATTGGAAGGCAGAGTTAATCTTGGTGCCAGAATCAACTGGATTCTGGAGCAATTGGAACATAGTGACCAGTTGCTTCTGGAAGCAACTTTAGAAAAAAAAGATTTGGAAAGTATGGTAATTTCCTTTCTGGCTGCTTTGGAACTTGCAAAAACCGGCCAGATCAATCTGCATCAATCGCAGGATAACAAAAAAATTTATCTCATCAAAAATAGTGAATATTATTATGCCTCATGAAATCACAATAAAAAAGCTGTTGACTTCCATAGGTTTTGAAAATGCCAACGGAGAACTGGTTTCTATAATACAGAGTATTGTTTTTGCAGCTGATACTCCTGTAACTATCAATAAAATCAAAGAAATACTTCCCCAATATGAAATGGAAGATATCGAAATAGCACTTTCAGCTATTTTTGCTCTTCATTCGGTTCTCGGGATCAAGCTCAATCGGGTACAAGGGGGATACCTGTTTATGACCAAACCTCAGAATCAGAAATGGATAAAGAAATTTCTGGGAACTAAAAAATTCAATTTGAGCCAGGCTGCTTTGGAAACTCTTGCCATTGTGGCTTATCTCCAACCTGCAACTCAGAGTGAAATCAATGAAATCAGAGGAGTTAAATCCGAAAGCTCTTTGAAATTGCTTATTGACAGAAGTTTGATCAAGATCAGCGGTAGACGCAAAGAACCTGGAAGACCGCTGATTTATACCACCACCAAGGATTTCCTGAAATTTTTCAATATTTCTACTTTGAACGATTTACCGGATTTGGAAAAACAGGAAAATAATCGTTCCCTGCAGCCGGAGGTTCAGGATTCCAGGGAGATTTTGCTTAAAGAATTATTGGATAATGCAAAAATATCCGGCAGTGATGAAGAGGGGATTGAAAAGGCCTTTGAAAAACTTGAATCAAAGCAGGCTGAATTGAGTCAGTTGGAAGAGAAACTGGTGGAATCTTTTGGAATTAAGCAAGAAGATGAAAATAAGAAAAAGGAAATACCAAAAGAAAAAGAAGAACAAAAAGTTACAAACTCAAAAGAGATGACAGATTTTTCCCAACCGCATACAAATCCTGCAAAAGTTGCTGAAACCAAAGAAACCGAGGAGTGAAACCATGTTTAAATTTTCAGTTATTATTTTAGTTTTTAGCTTTTCTGTTCTGAATTCATCCTGCAAAAAAGAAGAGAATTCAGCTTCGAAAACAAAGGAACTTCCAACTTGCAAAGATTTACACGAAAAATTATTTCAATGCGGAGGCAAGAAAAACAGGCAGGATCTAATTGATAGCTATGGGGATTTGGAAAACTTTAATAAAAGGTGTAAAAAACTGGAAGCCAATAAACAGGTTGATAATTTAATCAAATGTACAGTTTTCAGTTGCGATAAATTCAAAAAATGTTTGAGTGGGAATCTCGAAGGGGCGATAAAGCTCAGCAATATCAAAGAAAAAATTTTGCAAAATAAAACTGAGGAGCCCCGGTGCAGAAAAGTATGGAAAATGATAAATAAATGCTCCAAACCAAAATTTAAGCAGAAAATAAAGAATTATTTTGGCGATAAAAAGCGTTTTGTTAACAGATGTTCAAAATATAAAAACAGAAAAAGCATTAAAAATTTGCTCAGTTGCAGTACAGATAATTGCCGGGAATTTAAGTCCTGCTCAAAAAGAAAAGGCAGTTTAAAAGCAATTTTACTTTTGAGTTACGCCAAGGAAAATATTGAGAAAGCTAAAAAAAAACGAAAACAAAGAAAAGAAATAAAGAAGAAATTAAAAGAAAAAATTAAAAAGGTGAAAAATGGAAAATAGGATGAGATTACAAAAGTATATAGCTAAATGTGGAGTAGCTTCACGTCGTAAATCAGAATTGATCATAAAAGCAGGAAGAGTAAGGATTAACAATAAAATCGTTAAAAAAATGGGGGTTAAAATTGATCCCTATAAAGACAAAGTCAGTGTTGACAACAAAAGAATAACACCTGAAAAAAAAGTTTATCTTGTATTCAACAAACCACCCGGAGTAATTTCTACAGTTTCAGATCCCGAAAATCGTCAGACCGTGATGGATTTTGTTCCTTATTTGCAGCAAAGGGTTTTTCCCGTAGGTAGACTTGATTATAACTCTGAAGGTTTACTGATTATGACCAATGATGGTGACTTAACCAATAAGTTGCTCCATCCTTCCCGCAAAGTTGAAAAGGTTTACAAAGTGAAAATCAAAGGCAGGATTACCCATGAAGATCTTAAAAAAATCAGGCAAGGAGTTGTTATAGACGATGGTACCAAAGCCAAGGCTGATATTTCCGTAGCTGATATTTTGCCAAAAAACACCTGGCTAAAACTAGTTATCCATGAAGGTCGCAATAGAATAATTCGCAGAATCATGGAAGCCTTGGATTATGAGATTATCCAATTAATGCGAATTGGATTTGGAAGCTTAAAACTCAAAGGTTTGGAAAAGGGAAAATATCGCACACTTAATTATTATGAAGTTGAAAATTTAATAAATTCCACCAAACAATAATTCTTTTCCATATCTGGAACTTTCATCTTTTTTCTTTTTTTTTGAGAAATAGCTTGACATCTTATGCCATAATGGTGATCAATTGCAGCTGATAAGCGCCCGTAGCTCAGTTGGATAGAGCGTCGGACTTCGAATCCGCAGGTCGGGTGTTCAAGTCACCCCGGGCGTGCAAGCACTACAGGCAGTTTATTATCATCGACCAAGGATTAATTTTATCCGCTTTGTTGTAATTTTTGCTTGTTGATTTTTTGTTAAAGTTACATTTAAGTTTGCATAATCAGCATTAATAAACTGATCAAATTGTGAAATAACCTGATTTGGCAGTATTTTCCAGTTTAAGGAATCATGTAAGGCCACTTTTAAAATTTTTCTGTTTACCATTTTCATTTTATGTAATAGTAAACAGTATTATTTAATTCTGCTTGTGGGCCCATAGCTCAATTGGCAGAGCAGCGGACTCTTAATCCGGAGGTTGAAGGTTCGATTCCTTCTGGGCTCACTGCTTTTTTCTGTTTCTTATTTTCAAGTTTACCATTTTATTCTTAGGCTTGAACTTGGAATTATTTTTTTGCTTAAATTAAAAACCTAAATTCACCAAATTAATGACAGATTATTTAGTTTGCATGTCATTGATAATAAATCAAATTTTATCAACAAACCAGTATTAAGTTTATTTTATTCCAAAAAAAACTTGCTTTTAACACATTTTAAACATTATTATTTCAACAGTTTTTTAAAAAATCTGAAAGGAGCTCATTTTTATGTTAAATTCAAAATTCAAATTTTTCACAATTTTCTTCATGCTTTCAACTGCATTTGTACTCAGCACAGGCTGCAAAAAAGGCGAAGCCAGTTGTAAAGGTATCTGGGACAAATTCCATGAATGTTCAAGTGACAAAGAAAAGAAACAAATCAAAGGTCTTCTTGGTTCTAAAGACGATTTCATGAAAAGATGCGAAAAAGTCAAAGATGACAAAGACGTTAAAAATATCATGAAAGCAGCTGCTGAAGGTTGCGAAGAATTCAAAGGAAGTTTCAAAGAAAACAAAGAAACAATGATGAAACTTACAACCCTTGGCGAAAAAATGAAAGAAGCCAAAGACAAAATGAAAAAAATGAAGGCAAAAAAAGACGCCAAGAAAAAAGAAGTTAAAAAAGAAGTTAAAAAAGAAGACAAGAAAGAAGACAAGAAAGAAGAGAAAAAAGAAGAAGAGAAAAAAGAAGAAAAGAAATAAACTGATTTTTTGAATTTGTATTGTTCTTTCTTCGAGTTTTCTACTTCAAACATACCATTCTAATTATACCATTCTATTCCTTTCATTATCTTCAACAGGGGACTTCTTGTATTTGAAGTTTAAAACCAATAAATTAATGGCATATTTTTTACTTGTATATTCCTGATAATAAAGATATCTTTTTATAAATACATGCTATTAACACATTTTAAACATTATTATTTCAACAGTTTTTTTAAAAAATCTGAAAGGAGCTCATTTTTATGTTAAATTCAAAATTCAAATTTTTCACAATTTTCTTCATGCTTTCAACTGCATTCATACTCAGTGCAGGCTGCAAGAAAAAAGGCGAAGCCAGTTGTGAAGGTATCTGGGACAAATTCCAAAATTGCCCAGATGAAAAAGATAAGAAAGGGATGGAATCCCTTTTCGGTTCCAAAGATGAATTTATAAAAAGATGTGAAAAAGTAAAAGACGATGAAGAAATTAAAGGTCTTATGAAAGTAGCTACAAAAGGTTGCGATGCAGTTGAAACCTACGTCAATAAAAACGAAAAAGTAATGGAAAAATTAATGGATGTTAAAAAAATCCAAAAAGAAGCCCAAGAAAAGATGAAAAAAATGAAGGCCAAAAAAGAAGCCCAAGAAAAGATGAAAAAAATGAAAGCCAAAAAAGAAGCCAAGAAAAAGGAAGTTAAAAAGGAAGAAAAAAAAGAAGAACAGAAATAATTTCCCTTTTCTCTTTTTTCTTTTTTCCCCGACCGGGTCGAGTTTTCCTCCTCTTCTATTTTCCAAATCCCCCTGTAAAAAACCACTGAAATTGTAAAACCAGTTTTTTAAAACCAGTTTTTAAAAAAAAACGAAGATATCTCTGAAAATAAATCGATAATAAAGGGTGAAGGTGCAATTACGCCCTTTTAAACGAGAAGAAGAGGAGGTATTTCAAATGCTGGTTAATCCTAATATCAAAAAAGGGGACTATCTCATTACCCGGAAGATCAATCTGGGT
>JAWLEA010000168.1:0-6336 GCA_041686345.1 Polyangia bacterium
TACTAAAAGGTAGTTTTTTTATTATTTATAATGAAAGGGTAATATTATGGCAATTATAGGGAACATTCTTTGGTTTTTAGTCGGTGGTTGGGAATTGGCAATTTTTTGGCTTTTTATGGCTGGATTTTTTTTCTGGTCTCCACATTTTAGAAAAGCTTTTTTGCAAATAACTAAGTTTTGCATTTTGCCTTTTGGTTCAGTAATAATAAAAGAATCAGATATGGGAACATCAAAAAATATCTCCAAAAAAGAACTGGATAAAATTAAAATATTAAATTTAATCTGGTTATTTTTTGGTATTATTGGTGCATTTTACATGGCTGTAATCGGCCTTTGGGTTATTCTGGCAGGTCTATTTTTAACCATTATTATAATAACAGCACCGATTGGTATAATGTACATGAGTATTGGAGTTGCTCTTATGCGAATGGCTCCTTTAATATTAAAACCTGTTGGAATGGTTGTAGTGAGCAAGAAAAAGGCTCAAGCTGTCGCTTCAGCACAAGAAATGATAAAATTACAAGTAAAAAATGAATTAGTTAATAAAAATAATAATAATTAATTTAATGCTAGATATAATTGTGATTTTTAAAAATACTCAATGGTTGTAAAAAAATTCTCAGATTTGGAAATGAAGGAATTCATCACCAGAATGAGCATGCTTATCCTGAGGAATCCCACTATCTGATCGCTCATTCAAGTAGCTCAACAGGTTTTGACAAACTGGAATTTTCGACTCAAGGATATCAATTATGAAATGCACTAAATGTGGCGCCCCCTTAAAAGCCGGTCAATCATTCTGTCCATCGTGCGGTAACAAAATGGCTGCAGCCAAAAGTGGTCCCAAAAAAACCATGATGGCAGGGCCCGGAATGGCTGAACAACTCAGAAAAGCTCAACTGGCTGCCCAAAAGCAAAAACAGTCCGCTCAACAACCAGCCCCTTCTCAAAACACAGGGCAAGCTCAGCCTCAACCACCGGCACCTGGGCAACAACAGGCTGCTCCCTCTCCCCAAACCGATATCAATCCGGCTAATCCCCTGCAAAACAAGCCCCAGGCTAATCAGCCCATTCAACATCAAAAAATGGCTGCTCCCAAAGATGGTCCCAAAAAAACCATGATGGCCGGACCTGAAATGGCGGAAAAACTCAAAAAAGCTCAACTGGCTGCCCAACAAGGTTCTAAAGGACAACCAACTCCCGGACAACCACCGGCGCCAGGGCAACAGCAATTTCAGCAACCACCGGCACCAGGGCAACCGCCAGCACCTGGGCAGCAACAGGCTGCTCCCTCTCCCCAAACCGATATCAA
This sequence comes from Polyangia bacterium, assembly GCA_041686345.1. Taxonomy (GTDB): domain Bacteria; phylum Myxococcota_A; class Polyangia; order HGW-17; family HGW-17; genus JAQICJ01. Next base: position 1,313 of record JAWLEA010000168.1, read on the forward strand.
TCCGGCTAATCCCCTGCAAAACAAGCCCCAGGCTAATCAGCCCATTCAACATCAAAAAATGGCTGCTCCCAAAGGCGGTCCCAAGAAAACCATGATGGCAGGGCCTGAAATGGCGGAAAAACTCAAAAAAGCTCAACTGGCTGCCCAACAAGGTTCTAAAGGACAACCAGCTCCTGGGCAACCACCAGCACCGGGCCAGCAGCAACAACAGCCTCTGCCTCAATCCCAGCAACCACCGGCACCTCAGCAACAACAACCAGCTTCCGCACAACCACCAGCACCCCAACAACCTGGACCACCTTCCGGTATCCAACAACCACCTGTTTCTGGGAATCTGCAATTTTACCTTGATTCCATTGAACTTCTCCAGGGTGAAAACATCATTGCCTCCCTGGAAGGAGATGGATTTTTCCTGGGAACCAACCCTCTGCTCAAGCTTTTCGCCAAGCTTCAAAGCTTGCTGGTTACCCTCACCGGTGGACATATCAAATTAATGCTGGTACTCACCAACAAGCGAATTTTCATCGTTCAAAAAGCACAAGCCTGGTGCGGATGTACAGCCAGCAATAATGTCCGACTGGTGGCACTAAAAGCTCTGGTCGAAGCCGGAGCCGCCAAAGACACTCAGGTTGGCTGTTTCCATTCCAACCTCGTTACTCTCGAAACCCGCACCGAGAATTTTGCCATGATTCTCAAAAACAACGATGATCAACTGCTCAAACAATTTGTTAATCAAATGGCCCTGCAAATCCAGCAAAACAATAGTTCCAACTAAAATCCCCTCCAATTTTTTCGGCATTTTTTGTAAATTATCTTAATTCTCAATTTTTCTGAGCCAAGGTTCCTCAAATTGAACCTGGTCTTTAGTCAGAAGTTGTGCCAGCACCTGATCTAGCCTCTCCTGCATATTATCCGACAAACGTGAAAAACCAAATACAGCGACTACTTCCTTATAAAGATCTTCCAGTTTGATTCCCCTGCTTTTTTCCAGAATCCAATTGGCACAATTTAACAATTCTCTAAGACAAATTCGATCAAGTTCTCTCCTTTCACCTGATTTTTGGGGATGGTGAGGACGGAAGTTCTGCCAGGACCTGAATTGGGCCAGACTTTGCCAGTAAAATTCATCCTGCTTGTGGATATTTTCTTTGAAAACAGCAGATTTTTCCAGAGACTCGGAGATATAATTATCCATTTTCTGAGAAAGTTGCTTGTAATCCCAGAATGAAATTATCTGACGAGACAGGGTTTCTGCATGGATGGGAGAATTTTTTTGAATCAACAGACGAGCCAGTTCCGGAATCTGGGTTGAAGAATAAAAGTCGACTTTAAAATTGAAATTTCTGACTTCCTCGGGTTTCAGGGAAACCAGTTTGAAATATTTTGTCCCGGGAGGATATTGGGGCTTGGTACCTTTTTTTAATTTGTTCAGTTTTCTGTATAAATTATCGGCATTAATTGAATTATCAGGTTTGACCGAGATCCCAGAACTTTGATTTTGCAATTTTTTAAATTTTTGGACAACTTTTTCCACTTCTTTTTTGCGATTGTACCACCAGTCGGTGGACCAGATTCTATGCATATTCCAGCCTAAGGATTCCAGTACCGATTGACGAATTCGGTCTCTGTCCCGGGCACATTTGCTGGAATGGTAAGTTGCTCCGTCACATTCAATCCCTAAAATATATCTTCCCGGTTTTTCGGGATCAACCACAGCCAAATCAAGACGATATCCTGAACACCCCACCTGATTGTCGAGTTTCAATCCAGCACTTTCGAGGGCTTGATAAACCTCCTTTTCAAAGGGAGAATCAAAATCAGCCCGGCTCTGGTTGGTCACCCCCTGCTCTAAAGCCTCAATGCCGCGCTTGGCATAATCCAGAAAGAGCCTGAAATCTTGTACTCCTTTTGACTTGGTTCGGGATAAATCAATTTGTTCGGGCAACAGAGAAGAAAAAACTACGAGTTCTTCCCGTGCTCTGGTAATGGCTACATTTAATCTGCGTTCACCACCCTGGCGGTTGAGGGGACCAAAATTCATTGATACCTGACCGTTTTTATCTGGTCCGTAACCTACACTGAAGAACATAACAGCTCTTTCATCACCCTGAACATTTTCCAGATTTTTTACAAATACCGGTTCTTCTACGGAGTCTGAAAAATATTTTTCGATCTGGGGATTATCCAAGCGAGATTCTTCGAGAAGATCTTCAATCAATTGACGCTGGGCCATGCTGAAAGTCACAACTCCGATGGATTTTCGGGCTTGATCAGATAAGAGGCGTTGTTCAATTTCTGCGACCAGAGCTTCACCCTCGGCGCGATTTGTTCTGGATTTTCCCCGATCATAATAGCCTGCTTTGATGTGGCGGAAAAACAAACCCAACCCCGGTACCTGATTATCAGCTGCAGGAAAGGTATGGAGACGATTTTCATAATACTGATAATTGCTGAAGGCGATCAGCCCTTCGTGACGGGAACGATAATGCCAGCGCAATCGATGCTCTCTTACTCCTGAAGCTACCGCCTCCTCCAAAATTGACTCCAGATCCTCGATCTCCTCTTCCAGGGGATAATCATCACTGCTGGTATCCACTGAGAAAAAACTGGTGGGAGGCAATTGTCGCGAATCTCCGGTGATAACTGCCTGATTTCCTCGGGCCAGAGCCCCAACCGCATCCCAAGGAGGTATCTGGGAGGCCTCGTCAAAAATTACCACATCAAAATTTTTCATCTCCGGTTCGAGATAGCGAGCAACCGAAAGAGGACTCATCAGAAAACACGGCTTCAACAGGGGCAAAATTGTTTTTATGTTACAAAACAATTTTCTCAGAGGCAGATGTCGGCGTTTAAGCTCGATCTGCCGGCGCACAATAGCCATCTCACCAGGAGCATTTTTATCAGGAATCTTTTTGGCAAGACGTGAAATTATCTCCAGACGGGCAAGCTTGCGTGCCTGAATATCCAATTGTTGATATTGTTTAATAATTTCTTCATGTTTTCTACCCCGGAATTGCTTGAGCAGAGGCTCATCTTCCATGATTTTTGCCCACCACCAACTATAAAAAGACAACTTGAAAACCGAGGACAACTGATCACGTGAAATCTCTCCCTTGGCAAACACTTCTACCAAAGGCGCCAATCCCATTTCTCTGCAGGATGAAGCTTGGGACTGGTAATCACACCACTCTCGCAAATCAGAACTGTTTTCCCTCCAGTTTTGCAATTTGGCAAGCAAGTCAACCAGGGTCATCCCCCTCGGATCGTCAGAGTAGTTTAATTGAGAAAATAATTCTTCCTTGATTTTGTGGAAATTTTGCCAAGTGGCCGAAAATTCCCGAAGCCCGCTGCCTTGATCAGTTGTGGCTTTTAACAAATCATGATGGGTAGAAGCAAGATTCTGCCAGTGATTGCAAGTATTTTCAGACAACTGATTTTGTCCGTAAAAATAAACTTCAATTTGTTGGAAGGCATCTACCCAGTTGACAAGTTTCTCCAGAGAATTGAAGTCAAGTCCGTCATCATCAGTATACAAATCAAGAATAGCGGCAATTTTGTCACCGGCTTGATCAATTTTAAGTTGATTTTGGTTTATCTCAACGGCTGCTTCCAACTCAGATGCAATTTCTGCATTATTTGGCAATTTTTCGGATTTTACAGCCTGTTTAATTTTCATTCTGGCAAAGAATAGAAAAATAAAAGCCAAAATAAAGAAACTGTCTTTCCATTTTTGAAACTTGGGGAGCAAGTTTTCCAGATCAAGTTCAAACAATTGAGAGGTGAAAACAGCAGCCAACTGTTGTTGTTTTTCCTGATTGCGTTGAGCCAGAGCAATCAGATTCAACAATTGGGGTCTGATAATTTGCCATTCATCTTTATTGAAAACAAGGTTTGGAGGTTGAGGAGATTCAATCAACAAACCGGCCAATTTTTCCACCTTTTCCAAATCGGATAAAGTGATCTTTTGCGCCGATGACTCTTTAAATTGCAGCCACTGCATAATTTCAGGCACAAGTTCTCTGAGTTTTTTGGTTTCCAAAAGAAGTTTTTCATTTAAATCAGAAATCTTGCGAGCTCTGGTCGGATTCCATTCGTGTAATTTACAGCCAAAGAAAGGATGCTCAAGGGGAATCCCTATCCCGCTTGAGGAAAGAAAAAGCTTTTCGATCTCTTCGAGAAAAAATTCTTCAGACTGGTTTTGCTCCAAATTGGCAAAATCTATATGAATTTTGGTTTGCTTCTGAAGTCCGATAAGTTCGGAAAGCAGTTGGTAGACACTTTTACCCATGGGAGTGTCGGAATCGAGAAGTTCAACATAAGCATCAAGCCTGGATCGTTTTTTTTGCAACTTTTGGGTCAGTTGAAGCCAATGGGTCTGAGAATATTCTCCACTGAGCTCCAAAACTTCTTTCAAACCTGAGATTATTCGTTTTTTGTTGGATTTATCCGAGTGCAATTCAAGACAGACAGGTCCCAGACCAACTTGTTTGAGGCGTTTGTATACAACTTTGAGTGCCGCCATCTTTTCGGAAACAAATAAAACAGTCTTGCCCTGAGCCATTAACTGAGCGATCATATTGGTGATGGTTTGGGATTTCCCCGTACCCGGAGGGCCCTGGAGCACAAAACTGTTCCCTGCCAAAACTCCATAGATAGCTGCCAGTTGACTGGAATCTGCATCAACTACTGAAAGATCCTCGCTGACCTGATGATTTTTATCGATGGTTGACTGGGTTTCAAAGGAAGCTGCCAGAGGATAAGGATTGCCGTTCCCTTCAAACAGATGGTTGACAATGCCACTGGCAAACAAAGATTCCCGATGGGCTTCCAGGTCTCTCCACATTAAAAATTTGGTAAAGGAAAAATAACCGATCCAGCTTTCGGAAGTGAGCTTCCAGCGATCCTTGCCCATCTCACCGAGGAGTAATTCAAATCTTTGCAGGATTTGGGTTACATCGATCCCTGAATCATCTTCGGGCAATTGTTCATATTTATCAGCATTGATGCCGAAATCTACCTGCAAT
>JAWLEA010000032.1:0-26840 GCA_041686345.1 Polyangia bacterium
GCTTGATTCCACTGAAGAATGTGATGGAGATATCTTTGGGGGAACCACTTGTCTGACAGCAGGTTATTCAGGAGGATATCTGAAATGCTCTTCCAGATGCGAATATGATTTTTCTTTTTGCAGCGGAGTTCTTGCCACTTGCGGCAATGGAACCCGAGATGATTACGAAGAGTGTGATCAGGAAGATCTGAGAGGGCTTTCCTGTGCTGATTTCAATCTTGGAGAAGGTCAACTCGGTTGCAATGATAACTGCAGATTTGATTTCTCCCAATGCACGAAAATAAATAATTATTGCGGAGACGGTTTTGTAACCGGTGACGAAGAATGTGATACCGATAATTTTGAGGGTAAGGACTGTAATACTTTTGGTTATTACGAAGGTGAAATTGAGTGCGGATCAGATTGTCAAATATCTCTTGCCAACTGTCAAAAACAATGTGGAGACAATTTGATTCAGGAAGAAGTCGGAGAAGAATGTGACGGAGCTTTGAGTTCCGGCGAAGATTGTTCTTCACTTGGTTATTATGGCGGTGAATTATCTTGTGCTGAAGATTGTCGTTATGATTTGTCAGATTGTCAGGTCTATGGAAAGTGCGGAGATGGAATTGTCCAGGAATCTGAAGGAGAAGAATGTGACGGAACCCAGAATCTCGAATCAAGTTGTTTTGAATTTGGCTATTATGGCGGAACTCTGGAATGCAATTCAGAATGTAAACTTGATCTTTCAGATTGTGAAGAAACAGGCAAGTGCGGTGATTCCATTGTCCAGACTAATTACAGTGAAATCTGTGATTTGGCCAATTTGAATTATGAAAGTTGTATTTCACAAGGTTATTACGGAGGTCAACTCCAATGCAGTTCTAATTGTCGTGCCTATATTTTCAGTGATTGTGAAACTTACGGAAGATGCGGGGATGGTATTGTCCAGACCGAATATCAGGAGATGTGTGACGGCACCAATCTCAATTCCTTTTCCTGTGAAACATTAGGCTATTATGGAGGCGAACTCGAGTGTGGGGCAAATTGCCAGGAGTTTTCTCTGAGTGATTGTGTTTTTCACGGCAAGTGCGGGGATGGTATTCTTCAGGAGCATTATGGCGAAGTTTGTGATCTTGTAACCTGGGAAGGTCATTATTGCAGAGAAATTGGTTATTTTGGGGGAGAAATTCTTTGCGGGGGAGATTGTCAGGATCTGGATTACACTCAGTGTTACAATTTTGCCTCACTGGGACTTTCAGGAACAACTGAATCAGTTTCCTCCATAAATTTTGATGGGGACGGCAGTATTAAATTGGCAGGAAATACCATGGGCAGTCTTTACGGTAACAATAATACAAACTCAAATGATATTTTTCAGGCCGGTTTTTCCTATGATGGTTCTCCTTCATCCACCTTTCAGTGGTATTCAAATGCTGTTGATATTGTTCATGATCAGATAGTAGATGCAAGTGGAGTTTCCTATCTCGTGGGTCGTACTGCATCCAATTATTATGGTACTGACGGAATTCTAATAAAGGTGGCTCCTTCCGGTGCCTTGTCCTGGCGGAAATATTTGCAGACAAACCAAATGGATTTAGCAAAAGCAATTACTCTTTCTAGGGATGGAAGCCATCTTTACGTTGCCGGCAATACAAAGGGGGATTTCAACAATCCTGATGCTCCCGTAAGCAACTATACAGATATTTTTCTGGCCAAGATTGAAGTAGCAACTGCCAATCTGGTCTGGGTGCAGCAATATGGCATCCCCGACAGCAACGAAAAAGCAGTTTCTGTTTTTGCGGACGATGATGGTTTTATTTATGTCCTTGGCAATACAGAGGACTCTATGGGAGATAGTAATTTATGTGCCGACAATTTTTTCATGAAGTCATTTCATGAAAACGGACTCTCAATTTCTTCGTATGTTTATGGTACTCCATACTACAGAGGTTGTTGTAATGATTATATCAGGAGTGCTGTTTATGACAGAGAGGAAAATGTGTTCCTGATCGCCGGAGATACCGGTGGTGAATTTATTTCAACCAATCAGGGAGGAAGCGATCTGATTGCAGCTAAAATAAATGTTGCAACCGGTGCCATTTTTTCCAGAACCCAGTGGGGAACCTCAGAAGATGAAAAGGCTGAAGGAATTGTTCAAATTGGAGATGAAATTTATATCACCGGTTATACCGAAGGTGATATGGGAAGTATTAACAACGGTGGCAAAGACCTCTTTGTTACCCATTTTCTTCCCCCTGACAACTCAGGAATTTCATTGTACAACCCCTTTCAAGTTGATTGGCATGAACAGTGGGGCAGTGCCCAGGATGATCAGGGGAAAGATATTGCAGTTTATGAGAATACTGTTTGTGTTGCTGCTGACAGCAATGGAGATTTATTTGGCCTGGATGCGAATTCGTCGGGAAATGTTTTTATCTATTGTTTTCCCCATGGTCCTTAGACTGGTCTTGATTTTCAAGACTTTCAATCTCCCTGCAATTTATAATTTTGCAGGGCAAATAATTTTTCCTCAACCAGCCAAGGGAAAAATAACAATATTGTTTTCTTGAAGAGAGTTTATTATTTCGATAAGATAAATACTCAATCATCCGATAAAAACAATTCAACAGATTCTGTAAATCAGAATCCGGGTTGCAGATTTTGTATCCCGTATTCGTAGGTTTTCCTTGGTTTTTACGGAAATTTTATGCGATAACATTTTCCGTTTAAAGTTCAATTCAGTTCCAGAAGGAGAAATTATGGCAGGAAGTTTTCCTCCACCACCTGATGGCAATCCTAAGTCTCACTCGAATAACAATCCACCACCGCCGGGAGCCAATCCGCCACCGCCGGGTGCCAATCCGCCACCGCCGGGTGCCAATCCGCCACCGCCGGGTGCCAATCCGCCACCACCGGGTGCCAATCCGCCACCACCGGGTGCCAATCCGCCACCACCGGGTGCCAATCCACCACCGCCGGGTGCCAATCCACCACCGCCGGGTGCCAATTCTTTTCCTCAAACTTCCGGTCCTTTAACTTCCGGTCCTTTGAACTCCGGTCCTCTGGGTGCTCCACCAGGTAATACCGGACAACTCCCAGGCAGTAATGAGCCGATTCCCTGGTTCAAGGATATTAAAATTATCATCGGGGGTACAAGTGGATTGTTGGCTCTCATCATAATTACTTTGGTGCTGATTTTCAGTAACAGTGAAGAAGATGAGGAAGACAACGAAGATAAGGTTGAAAAAGTTGTAACCAAAGATAAAAAAGATAATAAAGATAATAAAACAAAAAAGAAAAGCGATAAAAAGGCCGTCAAAAAATTCAGTAAAGCCGAATCATGGATAATGATCAGGAAAAACGGTTATTCCATTCCGGTTTCTCTGGCAGCTCTAAATAAAAGAGATTCCATGAAAATGACTACCCGGGAACGCCTGGTTCTCCTTCATGGCAAACCGGCTCAGTTGAATCTTTTGAATATGCGTCCCAAAGAAGCTGTCAAACTGGTTGAAAAATCTCTGTCTCAAACCAGGGCCCTGACCGTGGAAATAGACTTGCTGTGTTCAGAAGAAATGTCGAAAGCAGTCAGTTCTTCTTTATCTGGGGGATTGCTTTTTTTATCTTTGTCCAATGCCACCATTAAGAACAGTCAGATCAGTTGCCTGGAAAAATTCAAAGATTTCAATCTTCATCTGCGTCTTCCTGAACCCAGGAAGAAAGAAAGTATTGCCAATATAGCCAATCTCAAAAATATTCACGGGCTCGAATTGAGAGGAATCAAAGATGAAGATTTTCAACATATTCAAGCCTTGCAAAACCTGGCTTCCTTGCGCATTTATGATTCCCGCATCACCGACGAGGGTATGGCGGTTCTGAAAAATCTTAAAAAATTAAAATCGTTATGGATCGATTCCAATCGTCTTTCCGACGAAGGTCTTATTTACCTTAAGGGTTTATCCAATCTGAGACTTCTCTATCTTGATGCCGCCAAAATAAAAGATGAAGGATTGGCCTATCTTTCTGATTTAAAAAAATTGCAATATCTGAAGATTTCTTCCCGTAGAATTTCTAATAAAGGGGTAAGGTATTTTTCCAAATTAACAGCTCTGAAAGAGCTTAATCTTAATTCAAGAAAAATAAAAAACAACGGCTTGATGTATCTCAAAGATCTTGAAAATCTGGAAACACTTTCCCTTTCCCGCTGTAGAATCAATGATTCCGGTCTTGTTTATCTTGAAGGCATGAAAAAACTGAAAAAGTTGGTTCTTTATTATACTTACGTCAAGGGGACAGGTCTCTCCCAACTGGTTTCCCTCAAAAATCTTGAGGAGTTGCACATCCATTCCAATCGTCTTCGCAACACGGTTTTGTTTAGTGTGAGAGAATTAAAAAGTTTGAAAACACTTTATCTCAGTTCAAGGCGTATTTCCAACCAGGGATTAAAATACCTGAGACATCTTGAAAATCTTCAGGAACTCACAATCATGAGTAATAAAGTTTCAGGAGTGGGGTTTCGTTCTTTGCGCAAACTTGACAAACTCGAAAAAATTTATATTCGTTCCAGAAAAATTGAAGATGCTGCTCTGATGAATTTGAAAAAAGTTGAAAACCTCAAATCATTGAGCTTGCCCAAATCAAAAATTACAGGTTTGGGTTTTTCCAGTTTGAGCAAGTTGAAAAATTTTACCTATCTTAATGCTTACGACACAAAACTCAATGATATGGGGCTCAATGCCATTGGCAAGCTTGTTAATCTGGAATATCTCAATGTTGCCCGTAATTATAAGATTACTGACAGCGGAATGTCTTATTTGAGACCTCTTAAGAGTCTTAAAAGACTAGATCTTTCCCGCAGCAAAATTTCTGGACCGGGACTCAATGCCCTCAAGAACAAAGAAAAACTCATTAGCCTGGATCTTTCCCGAACCAGAGTTGACAGCGCTTCTCTCAAAAATTTGAGTCATCTTAAAAGTCTTAAATATCTCTATCTCAACCGTAATCGAAGAATCAAAGACGACGGAATGCTCCATCTCAAAAATCTGGAGAATCTCCAAATACTGGATTTGTCACGAACCAGAATTTCTGGAGAAGGTCTTCTTCAACTGGCCAGTTTGAAAAAACTCAGAGTTTTACGTCTCAAATATGTAAGAAAAGTAAAGTGTGACGATTACAAAGCTTTTAAAGGACAGGCTCCTCATGTCAGCATTCCTCCACTAGACAGCAAATGTAATCGGTAGTTAGTTTTCATCCCAAAAATGGATGTCATTGTCTGGCGACGGAATTTTACCTCATCAGTTTTGTCGTAACTGATTGAAATAGTATCAACTATGTTGACAGACACCGGCAGTTACTTCGCGCATCTCAATCCAATTTCTGTCCCAGAATAGGGGTTATTATTATTTTCATAAAAAACTGTCAGGATTATCTGGAAAGTGTTAAAAATTAAAAACCGGATCTGGTTTACAGGGGTTAAGTTTTCAGTTCCAAATTGAAACAAAAATTGAAATCAACTCTGTCTGGCTTTTGAATCCGGTTTTTCAAACATGAGGTAGTTTATTATGTCAGATCTAGATCTTCTCAACTTGAAGTGTCCCAAATGCAAAAAATCTTTCCAAACAATTCCCGGTTCCCTTTTTGTTTTTTGTTCACATTGCAGTCATCGAATCACGATAAACGAAAACCAAAAGGTCAACAATGCAGTTAAAAACGATGATTTCTTAAAAAAGATGGAGTCTTTTGATAAATTTGGTCATGATACCAATTTTCCTTCTGATTACAATTTCAGTATTTATGGGGAATCTTCTTTTGACAGCAGTTCGCAGACAGAAAATGAACCGGTTGAAAATACATCTGATTCAGGGTTGGCTGGCAACGAAATCAAAACAGATGATATTTTGGCTTCGGTTTCTGTTCCTCCTGCTGATTTTGTATCCGAAAAGGAAATTACTAAGCCGGATTCTGTTTTAAAAGAGAAAGAAGATTTTCAACCAATTAACGATTCCAGACAATATGACCTTTCAAATTATTCTGACACCTCTGAAGACCAATTGAAAACGGCCATTAAAGAAGAGTCGACAGGTGAATCTTTTTCTCAAAGACAACAAAGACAAAAAAAGAAGGTTGAAGTAGAACAAGTTTCTTCGCAGCCACAAAATACTGTTCCCCCTCAAATTTCCAAAAGGGGACGAAGTTCTTCCCGCAAAAATCCTGTGAGAAAACAAAAGACAGCAAGTAGTCGACCCAAAGATGATAAGGGAATTGGAGCTTTTCTTCCAATTATTATAGTTGGTATCGCCATAACCATAGGGGTTTTTAATATTATTTATTCCTCAAACAAATATGAAGATAAGAAAGAATCAAGCTATGCAGGGAAACCCAAAAGGACAAAGTCCCAGAAGGTTCCCGACAAAAAAAATGCTCCTGCCAGAATCAGTGCTGGGGAAAAAAGATGGCAACTTTACAAAAATGATAAAAGTACCAAAGTGCCGGCCAAACAACTTGCCTCTTTTAAAAAGTTGGTAGTTAATTCCAAATTTCCCGTTTACAAGTCTCCTGATTCCGAGTTGGAAATTCTGATGCTCATTCCTTTTAATTACGCCGGAGTTGCGAGATACAAGTATTTTTGGAAATATATCAAGAAGGTAGACTCCAAATATCTCAAAAAAAGTCAACTTTATATTGTTCCTCTTCCTTATGATTCTTCAGGTAAAACAACCAGAGAAAATGAATATATTCTGGAAATATTTTCCCAGAAAGGAATCAAGGCAACTACAACTTTTATTGATAAATTGATCGCAGGTCCATCCTGGCGTTCTTCTCCTGATCTTTTAAATGTTTACGCTAAAAAGGCGGGAGTTGACATGGCAACTTTGAAAAGGGCGCTGGCAACAAAAAAACATAAAAGCAAAATAGAATCTGCCGGTAAATTTGTTAAAAAACTCAAGGTGCCGGGAACTTCAGATAAGATAGTTTATCTTGTAGGGGAAAGATTGTTCAAAACTACAGCAACTTACAGAATGGATTTCATAATTGAAAATTATTTCAAATACGAAATTAACAAATAACTAGTTCCCATCCCAGAATGGGGGTTATTAGAGTATAAAACTGTTTCCTTCCCGGGCCAGAGCAATATCAAGTTCTTTGTAACCCATTTCTTCAGATCTCTTTTTAGTCAATTCCAGCAGTTGTTCCAGGGTTTCATCGGTGTAAGTATGGTGGAAATGGGTAAGGTATAATTTTTTAACTCCGGATTCACCCGCAATTTTAACTGCATCACTTGCATCCTGGGAATGATCACCAGCGATGATCTGATCATAAAGACGGGTTGAAGTGGCATCATGAATTAATACATCTACCCCTGTAAAGAATTTAATTGCTTTTTTAAAATCAGTTGTTTTTTGATAAGTTACATTGGCTGCATAGCCAAGGCTGCCCTGAATGCCTTTCAGTTTGAGTCCGAGTGCCCAGTCTACTTTGTGGGCAAGTTCAGTTACCTGAAGTTGGAAATTTCCTATTTTGGCACTTTTTCCCGGTTCCAGCCTGCTGAAAGAAATATTAGCGTTAAAATTGCGCAAAGTCTGCATAGGGCTGAAAATTGGAGTAAGATGATTCTCCAGGACATTCTCCAATGATTTTTCACACAAACTGCTGCCGTAAATTTTGATGTTGTTGCCCTTGATCATTGCAGGAACGAAAAAGGGAAAGCCCTGGATATGATCATAATGGGTGTGGGTGATGATCATGGAAAAATTGCCTTCACCTCTGGAAAATTCTTTATTCATCAAGGAAGAACCCATATTGGTAATTCCTGTTCCTGCGTCAATGGCCAGATCTGTGCCTTGATCTCCCTTGATGCCGAGACAAATGGTATTGCCTCCATAAACAGAAGTATCAAGACCTGGTACGGGAACAAATCCTCGGACTCCCCAGAATGTAACTTTCATTTAGATTTAACCTCCTGTTCCAAAAGGGGAACTGAAAAAATATATTTTATGGATGAGTTCAGGTTGTTGTAGACTCATCAAGTATCAGGCTTCTGTTTTCAACTGCTGCAAAAATTTCGAGAGATGATTTTGAGGCAATCTTTCTATATTTTTGGAGTAATTCATCAAGTTCATGATCATTTCTTCTGGGTGAATGGTGAAAAAAAACAAGCTTTTTGCTTTTTGCCTGTTTGCAGATTTCATAAGCATGCTTGAAGGTGGAGTGTCCCCAGTGAGGAAATTTGTTGTAATCTTCCCGGGTGAACATGGTGTCATAGATGACAGCATCAGAATTCCAGCAAAGATCCAGAACGCCTTTTTCCATTTTTTGGAGGGCTGACTTTTCTTGAAAAGAAAGTTGTGATTGGGGATCCGGAGGAGATTCGATGAATTCTTTGCCCAAAAGCATTAGATCAAAGGGAGCCGTATCTGTAATGTAGGATGCTGTGTAATATTTGTATTCTATTCTGTAGCCGTTGGCTCCCCAAGGATGGTTTAAATCTGCTGTAATAATGGTTGTATGGGGATTGAGTTTTAATTTGTTTTCATTTAACTCGTGAAAAAAGATCTGAGCTTTCCATTTCTGATGAGACAAAGGAAATTGCGGTTCTTCAATAAGTTTGAAGATTGTATCTTTCAAACTGGAAAAACTGCGGTTTTTTGAGTAAAAATGGATTTTGTATTTTTTATCAAAGAGAGGTGCAAAAAATGGAAGTCCCTGCATATGATCCCAATGAGTATGGGTGATGAAAATATGAATTTCACTGCTATGGTAATTGTTATTTATATGTTCACCAAGTTTAATGATGCCGGTTCCAGCATCAAAAATCAAAATTGGATCTCCAGATCCGGTATAAAATTGAACACATGAGGTATTGCCACCGTATTTTCCGGTTTCGGCTCCAGGTACGGGAATTGAGCCACGAACTCCCCAGAAGGTAAGTTTTATTTTGTTGTTCAGGGCGAGTTTTTCCAAATTTTTGTCTGTTGGTTCAATTGTCATTATATGTGGTGATACCTTAGTTCAGAATAGATTGTGAAATCCCGGAAAACCAAGTATATTGTTTTGTTTGAGTTTGTTTCTGTATTCTGTAAAATTTAGAAATGATTCCTTTACTTCTTTTTGAAATTCTATTTGGAAAAGGAACTGAGAAAAAAATTATTAAAAATTTCAAGAATATCTTGAAAATCTGTATTTTACCAATCTTGAATTTTTAATAATTTTATCACAATGGTAAAAATAAACAAATAATTCATTTTGTTTTGGAAAAGTACATTTTGAATCAGAAGGGGAAGGGATAAAATTGCCTGATAGGTTGAAAACAGAGACAGAGGGATGAATTCCAGCTTCAGGATAAGTTAAAATGAAAGAAAAAGTCGATTTTGCCCCATTGTGGTTAAAGTTGGAATGGGACGAATAGAAGGAGGCCAGAGGTTATTTTTTCTTTTTGAGTTCAACCAGAACTTGTTTGGCAACGGATTTAAGAGTAGGAAATACTCCTTCTCCGGTGATGGCAATAGCTGGGAAATCAGGAACACTTCGGGTATTGATTAGTTTTTTCAACTCTTCGACAGGGGCTGCATTGGGGAGATCTTGTTTGTTGTACTGAATTACAAAGGGGAGGTTATCAAGATTGAAACCATGATCTTCAAGATTGTCTCTGAGGTTATCAAGAGATTCAAGATTGGCCTCCATCCGTTCTACTTGACTGTCAGCTACAAAAACAACTCCGTCGACTCCTTTGAGAATGAGTTTTCTGCTGGCATCATAAAATACCTGTCCGGGAACGGTATAAAGATGAAATCTGGTTTTGAAACCATGGATTTCTCCCATGCTGAGAGGCAGAAAGTCAAAAAAGAGAGTTCTTTCTGTTTCTGTGGCCAGGGAGATCATTTTCCCTTTGGCATCAGGATTGGTTTTGTTGTAAACATATTGCAGGTTGGTGGTTTTGCCACATAAACCTGGGCCATAGTATACAATTTTACAATTTATTTCTCGGGATGAATAATTTATGAATGACATTACCCACCTTTAGTCATCACTGAAAAGGTTATCTATATCTTCATCTGTAATTTCTTCAAAAACAGATGGTTGATTTTGTTGCTGCTGAGAATTATCCATTTTGCCCAGGATATCTTCGATTGATTTAGCGGCTCTTCTGACCCTCAAGCGTACAAGTCCGAGGGAGGTGCGTTCATCAAAAAGCACAACCAGAATAATACGTTGAGCAATTATGGAAATATGAACATTTGTATGTTCTCCTTCGTGGTATTGTCCTGTAAATTCTTTTTCCGCCAGAAGATTTGCGATTCCTCCGGTTGCTGCAACGTTGCCGGCTGTCAGGGAAGATAAAGAAGTTGTATCCAGACCTTCTATTTCACCGGCAGATGCTATTTCCTGCCCGTTTTTGTCGATCAGGAGAACTGCCATGCTGTTGGAATCCTGATAAAGGCGTTCTACAGCACTTTGAATTTCTCTGTATTGTTCCTCGTGCAAAACTTCCATTAATCTACTCCTCTTATAAGTCAGGCTTTATTGGTGAAAAATATAAAAAACCGGTGTTTGTTGAAAACAAGAGTTCACCAGTTTAATACGGGTATCCTGACAAGTGGATAATTCACATAGATGAATTTTGATGTTTCATTCAAATATTGAATTTCGCTTTCAACAGGATGTTACACTATCAAACCACAGAATAAAAATCAAAAAAGAAAAATATTAAAGAAAAATTCTTAATGTGTAATAAAAACAACGCTATGGGATTTTTTTAAATTGTCGACTATCCCGATTTCCCTGTCAATTTACTGGTATTTACTGGATTTGAAGATCCGGGATGGTAATTCGTTAGTTCCCACCCCAAAAAAGGATACTGTTTGAATTAAAGAAAGTAAATTGATTTGCTTTGTTATAACTCCGTAAAATAGTATCAACTATGTCTGCGAAGCTTCTATGTGCATCTCCAATTCAGATTCAGTTCCAATCAAAAAAATATTCCAGAAAGGGGGGTATTAAAAAAAATAACCTCCCTTGATAAGTTTTCCATTTTAGTTTAAACAAAAAAATGTTAAAAATGTTTTGATTTTTAAATGAATTAAATGATATCTATATTAATCGGGCTATATCCCGTGTCCAGAAGTCTGCATTTTTAATTCAGCCATTACTGGGTTCAGATAGCAATTAAAAATTACAGCTTAATCTTTTAAGCCGCCTTTCTCAAGCTGGTTCACAAGGTTAACTGATTAGCAGATAGATCGATTAAACAGTTCCCTGTATCAATCTGAGAACTAAACCAGGATAATTTTCTGGTTAAACCCGATCTCTTCAGTTGAGGAGTCAGACATGAAATATCTAATTGTACTCATAACTTTTTCAATTCTCGGTTTGCCTTCGGTTTCTCCAGCCAAATCCAAAAAAATTCACTGGAAGACTATTGCAAAAAGTGATTTGATAAATTTCCTCCATAACAAAGATGTCAACAAGGTCGTCAAAGCTGTTCAGGAGATCAATCGCCGAAAAGACAGTTCTCTTATTCAACCGTTGATGCAGCAATTATTGTTGGGACACCCTCCAGTAATTACCAGACAAATGCTGGTGGCTCTTGGAGACATTGGCGATAAAAAAGCTTTCGACACTCTGATTTTCTACTCAAAACACAGAGATGAAAATATCCGCATTACTGCTATTAATTCCCTGATTAAACTTAAAGTAAAATCAGGCAGCAAACTTTACAAAAAAATAAACAAAGTTCTGTTACAGGCACTCAGGGATTATTCCACTCCTGTTCGTGCCAAAGCTGCTTGGTATCTTGGCAAACGCAAAGTAAAAAGAGCCGAAGAATCTCTGTTGAAATTATTCAAGATGAAAAGTGAGGCGGCTATAGATGCCCTGGGGTTTATTGGGGGGATTTCCACAGCCAAAGCTTTTGCTTTGAGACTTGAAGATGAAAATGCTCAAAAAGGTAAAATTATCAATTCAATTGATACTTTGCTACTGCGCAAGGATTTCGGTCCTGAACCGGTAAGAGTTCAATTGGTCAAGATTTTGGGTCGGATTAATCTTCCCGCAGCCCAGACAGTTTTATTGAAGTATTCTGGTTCAGGTCTTACAAAATTCAAAAGATCCAGAAAACTTGCCTATAAAATCCTTTCCAAATAAAATTCAGATAGAGGAATACAATGATAAAAAGATCAATTATTACCACCTTGTTGACAGTCGCTATTTTTGGATGCAGTTCACGATCTCCCTTTGATCGAGATACTGTTCCCAATAATCCGGACAAAGTTAAAAGCAGTGTCAAAAATATTGAGTTTCCTCCCAATAAAGTGATAAATTCCACTGGAAGTGAATTAATCATTATGCAGAGTAAAATGCCCAAGGCAGCTATTGCTGTAAAACCTGAAGATGGCAAGGTTTTGTGGACTACTGATACACCGGATGCCGAATCCAAGTATGTAGTAGCCAGAAACAGTGTTGTTTATTATGATAAAAAGCATGGAATCAGAGGTCTCTCCCTTGAATCAGGTAAACCCCGGTGGAGCCATAAATTGAAAAACCGTCACAAATTCCTGGGTATGCATGCTTCTTATGACGGTCAGGTAGGTTTTGTTTCTATTTTCAAACCTATGGACAGTGTTTTAAATCAGGTTTCACATCTTACTCTGCTTGATTCGGCAGACGGTGATGAAGTCTGGACAATAGAAGCACAAGGAAGAATGGGGAGGCCTTACTTGACGGAAGATCATGTTCTGGTTCCCTACAAATCTCAATATCTTATTATTATCAACAAAGAAACTAAAGAAGAAACAGCTCGTATTCAGGTAAAAAAGGGAGAAGTCAGATTTATAAAAGGCAATTCCGATGGAATTTTCTTTGGCGATAAAACCGGTGTTTATGCTTTGACCCCGCAAATACTCAAGCAGATCAAGTCAGACAAAAAATTTAATTTCGATACCGGTCTGGAAAGATTTGAAAAACGTTTTGCTTCGGATCATTACAACAAAATAATGTCCGATTATTCTGCATTCGATGTCAGAATGCTCCATGGTCGGTTTGAGCTCAAAAACGGAATGCCCCGCTATCGAAAAGACCTTTTTGTTTTCAATCTGTTCAAGTATTTTTTCGGTTTCAAAATAAACGATAAGGGAAAAGCCCGTTTGAAATGGGCGGTTTCAAGTGATTTTGGCACAAACGTCATTGCAACTTCCTGCAAAAATAACATGGTTTTTTATCTCACTGCCAAGGGAAAATTGGTTGGTCTGGAAATGGAAACTGGCCGCAAATTGTTTGAAGCTCCAAGTTTAAACAAGGAACTTCGAGGTGCTTCTTTTGACTTTGGCCAGTTTAAACCAAAAAATATTCAAGTTTCCCAACCTGCTTCTCTGCTTGATTCTCTTACCAAAATTGCCAATGACAGAGATACAAGGTTTGCCTTTGCCAAAAAGTTTGCCATTGCTTCTTTAGCTGTTGTTGGCGGCAAGGGAGTAAGCAGATTGCTCAAAATTATCACCAGTGATAAATCATCACCACTACTCAAGAAAAAAGCAAAAGAGGATCTTGTTTCACATCATGATCCAAAGGGGATTCCTCTTTATTTGGCTCTTCTTGAAAAACCATACGATTATATACTCAAGTCCAAACCAGAGGCTGTCAAGGTTATGGCTAAGGTGCTCGCAAAAATCAAATCCAAAGAAGCAGTGCCTGTTTTGTTAAGATTGTTAAAACATCATCAGACCAGCAAAGACGAATTACTGGAAATTGCAAAAGCTCTTTTGGAAATAGGTGATAAACGTTGCATCAGGCCCTTTAGAGAATTCATCCTTGCTTATCGGGCAGATCCTGAATTCAAAAGAGATATTCATGCTTTGCAGAAAATGGCCGAGGGATTGTTCAAGTTTGGTGGCCCCAGGGAAAGACAGGTTTTGATTTTCTTGGCAAGTGACAGCAAAACATTGCCCCGTTTGAAAGAATATGTTGTCAGAATGCTTAAGAAAACCAGGGGAAAATCAGGTAAGCAAGATACCGATAAAACCCATAAAAGCACCAAGGATGAATCCAAGGATAATAAATCCAAGGATAAATCCAAAAAAGAGTCCAAAAAAGAATCTGTTCGGAAATAGCTTTCTGGTTTTTGTTTATCTTTCAACTGCATCTCCAATTTCAACCCGGATGCCGGTCAGGTATCTGTATTCTGGAATTGTCTTTATAATAATTGGGTTTAACCTGATCCGGAAAGATCAATCGCTGATCAAGTCTGTGATCGGAAATTATTCGGTATAATTTATGGGATTGGATTTTTTCACCAAAAGAAAATTACGTAAAGAAGCAAAACAGATCAAAACCAAACTGGAAAAAAATGGAAGTCGTTTTGATCTTCGCCTCAAACTGGCAGGACTCTATCGCAAGCTCAACAAAGATAAAGAAGCAATAAAACAATATCTTCTGGTTACTCAAGGTTATCTAGATGAAAACAAAAGAGGGCAGGCAGAAGCAGTTTGTAAAAATGTACTTGAATATTATCCGGATAACATTCAATTCAATGAGTTGATGCAAACAATTTTAGGAGAGAAACTCAATGAAGATTCCCAGGACGAAATCCAATCTGAACAGGAAAATATAGACGGCGAAACAGATTTCGTTCAACCAGAATCCGATCCACAAGAAGCATCCCCAAGTGATGATGTCGAAGAAGTCAATGAAGCCATGGACGATTTTGCCATGAGCGATGAGCCTACTCCTATAGCTGAATACAACAATATCAAAGAATTTCTGCTTGATCATGAAGATACAAAAGAGGAAAAAGAATGGAATGATGATCGCAGCGATCCCGACAAAGATCGCATTCCTACTCCACCCAGAGGAGTACCCAGACAAAAATCCTCCTTGCGTAAATCAATTACCAGCAGGTTTAACAAGCCCAATCAGGATTCCTTTTTTGATGAAAAAGAAAGCAAATCCGAAAACGAAGAAGTTGTTGATGTTTTTGACGAGAAGGATCTTGGTTTTTTTGAAGAAGAACAAAATGAAGAGACATTGGCAACTTCATCGAATTCCCTTCCGGAACAGGAAACTCCCGTAATTGATTTCTGGGAAGAATCTCCTTTGCTTAAAGAACTCGAACCCCACGTACTTGAGGTTTTGAAAAAGCAAATCAATGTCCGTCGATATGAAACTGATGAAGTTGTCTTTTATGAGGGAGATTCAGGAAAATCACTTTATCTTATCAAGTCTGGCCGGTTAAAGGTCACGAAAATAAAACCGGGTGGAGAAGAAGTTTTGATCAACACTCTCGGTCCTCTGGACTTTTTTGGGGAATTTGCGCTCCTTGTTGATCACAAACGCCATGCTTCCATCAAAACCACCACCGAGGTGGAGTTGGTAAAAATACCCAAAAAAGTCATTGTCAAACTTGGCAAAAAATATCCCTCTGTTATTAAAATTCTCAAGAGTTTCTACAAAAAGCGACTTCAAGAGTTGATGCTTAAAAATATACCTTTTTTCGATTTGATCTCCACTGAAAAGCGGTCTAAATATTTGGGGAATATTCGTTTCCGCAGATTCAGCACCGGAGCCAATATTATTAAACAAGGGCAAAAAGGTGGTGGGTTTTTCCTGGTGCTTTTCGGGGAAGTCAAAATAATCCATCGCCAGGATCACAACGAAACCTTGCTCGGGGTACTCAGTGAAGGCGAATATTTTGGCGAAATGGCACTTATGAAACGCAAACCTGCCATGGCCACGGTCAAAGCAATTAAAGTAGTTGAGCTGGTTCAGATTCCGGCCAAGACATTTTTTCAAATTTTGGCTGATCACCCCCAAATATGGAGACATCTCAAGGATGAAATTGAAAAAAGAACCCTGTTTGATCACTATTTTATCACAGGAAAGGGAAGCGGCTCGCTTTCCTTCTAAATCCTAATTTCTAAAGTTGAATTTTCTGTTCAACTATCATTTTCCGGCAAACCATGTATTATTCCTATTTAGTTCCCATCCCAGAATGGGGGTTATTAACCATCAAATTTTCAGATATGACAACCTCTTTTGCCAAAAATTTTTGCAACTGATGGTTACATTCTGAATAAAAGGAGAAAAAATGCCATTCAATCTCAAAGGAAGAAATTTTTTATCACTTTTGGACTTTTCACCATATGAAATCAATCATCTGCTTAATTTATCCATGAAACTCAAACGGGATAAAATGGCTGGTATCAGCCACAAGTTACTGGCAGATAAGAATATTGCCCTGATTTTTGAAAAACGTTCTACCAGAACCAGAAGTGCCTTTGTTGTAGCCTGTAATGATGAGGGAGCAAATCCCGAATTTCTGGGCAAAGACGATTTGCAATTCGGTAAAAAAGAATCAGTGAAAGACACAGCCCGGGTGTTGGGACGTTTCTTCGATGGAATCGAATTTAGAGGTTACAAACACAAAACAGTGGTTGAATTAGCTAAATGGGCAGGAGTTCCTGTTTGGAACGGACTTACAGATTTGCATCATCCGACTCAAATTTTAGCTGATATGCTTACCATAAAAGAAGAATTTGGCTGTTTGGAAGGAATAAATGTCTCCTATGTGGGTGATGGCAGAAACAATATGGCCAATTCCCTGTTAATTGGATTTATGAAAATGGGGATGAATTTCAAGATTGTTGCCCCGGAATCACTGTTTCCTGCAAAAAAACTTCTGGAACAGGTAGATGAAATTTGCAAGGAGACCGGTGGAACTTATACCCTGACTGAAGATGTCAAAGCGGGAGTTGAAGATGCCAATGTACTTTACACTGATGTCTGGGTTTCAACCGGCGATGAAGGAAAATGGGATGAAAGACTTGAAATGCTCATGCCTTATCAGGTAAATGCAAAGATGGCTTCCCTGATCAAGGATCCAAACTGGATTTTCATGCATTGCCTTCCTGCTTTCCATAATAATGAGACTGATCTTTCCAAAGATACCGGTGCTCTCGAAGTTACTGAAGAAATTTTTGAAGGCCCCCATTCAAGAGTTTTCGATGAAGCTGAAAACAGAATGCACACCATCAAAGCCGTAATGGTTGCCACTTTGGGCAATCAATAAAAAAACTCAAAATAAATATTAAATTAAGGGGATGTAAACTTGAGAGAACTTAGAATTTAGGTTCGAGGGAGATAAAGAAAATATAATTATTTGTGGTGGTTTCATGTTTGTAGAGAGGAAGAGCCAATTTGAAGTTGATCAATCCTTCATAAAGACCGAACCATTTTCCGTGGAGTCTGATTCCATAGCCAAAGCTTGAGGCCGGGCGACAATTTTTACTGAAGATGTGATCCTCATCTCCGCAAATACCTCCTGCTCCGAAATAGATTCCTCCTGATATTCTAGTGAGATGAGCCATCCCCAATAAAGTAAGATCAGGGTTTTTTACAATAAGGTGTCTCAGTTCTGCCGAAGCAAAAACCATGGATTTGCCATAGAATTCGTCACTTCTGTATCCTTGCAGGTAAGAAGGGCCGGTCAGAGTTAAAAGCTCTATTTTATCCTGAAACTCTCCACCTTTAATCCCTCCTCCCAGATAGAGAGCCAGAGTCGCATCCTTGGGCAAATTGAAATATTTGCACATCAAAGAGAATAGTTCATAGTTCTGGTTGTTATCCTCGAGGTTATAATCATGAAAATAGATATTTGCTGCCCCCTTGATAAATCCCCAACTTCCTTGGGTGGGCAGCATGAAATCACGGCGTGTATTCCACATATATCTGATAAATGCAGTTGATTTGATGCTGCGAATATCCTGGTTATTTTTCAGAGGGCGGGTCAGGGATCCCTGAAAACCGAAATCCAGATGGTGAGCCAGGCGGGTATTATTGATATTGCGTCCAAAATATCTCAGCCAGGAAATCCCCAGACCGAATTCATTGATTTCATCTCTAAAAAAAAGAATATTCAACCAGCGGCTCAGGTCATGACGGGGTTTGAAATCTCCGTCCATGTAAATTCTAGTCATCAATTCCGTAACATTGAACAGAGCTTCCAATCCCGAGAAGATAAAGCGCCAGGGTGGAGAAGGATAATAGTTGTCATATTTTGAATTTTTCCCATCTTTGCAAGTATTGCTTTCCACCAGTCTGTTTTCTGGATCCAACCTCACTTTGACAATCGGAGAAGTGGTTTTGAAGAAAAAAGTTTGTTCATTTTTATGATTAAACCATTGTAAATCAATCTTTTCCCCGTTTTCAGCTGTAACTCTAATTTCAACCGGTTCCTTTAGTTGTTTTTTTGCCTTTTTTCCTGCAACCAGTTTATAATAATACAACCCCTTATTTTTTTTTAGCTTTTGCAATTTTTTCAAAAAATAGTTTACTTGGGGATATTTTCCCAGCCATTGTTGGAAAAACCAGGAATGATCCCGGGATGTATATTCGTTTAAATAATCGCGAAAGGGCTTCTTGTTATTCAGGTATGATTTCAAAAATTTGTGGAGTTCGACCTTGCCGAGCAAATCTTGCAGTTTATTGTAAATTCTGTTGCCTTGGGGAAGATTGTTATTCCACTTCAAAACCGAATCTCTGAAAAGATCTTTATTACCTGGTCCTGAAAAAAAAGAATTGGAAAATTCCATGCGCGGATTTTTGATAATCACATCTATTTGGGGGATAAATTCAAAATTGCTGAGAAAATTGGCGACATTTTCCCTTTTTCCCAGTCGGTAGCGGGCAAGTAGTTGGGGAAGCCAAACCAGATCTCTGTTATTTTCAAGAGAAGACTGTTTTTGTCTGAACACAACTTCATAAACAGCCTTAAGCAGGCTCTGGCGGTGAAAATTGAGCATATATTCAGTGGGTAATATCTGAAAAAATTTGTGAGCTAGAAAAATTTTATTGTTTTGAACCGGCATGGCTATATTTTGACGCAAAGGGGATTCAAACAGCCAGATTTTCTCGGTTGATTTGATCCGAGCTTCCTTTTTGAGAAAAGTAATTACTTCATTTATTTTGATACCCGAAAAAATATTCCAGAAAGAGTTAAGAGGACTGTAGTGATAAAGACAAAATTTGCCAAAACAATATTGTTTGAAATTATGACCGGTTACCAGCGGGAAAAAAGTGACCTTGCCTCTGCTTTCCACTTTTCCTTTTGCCGGTTTTTCCAAAAAAAGCGGAAGTTTTTTGTCAGCAGTGACCTTGACCTTGTGATCCCAGGGAAGAGGAGGAGAAGTTTTTTCATATTTTCCATTAAGCCAAGGAACTGGAATTGGGTACCAGGGAGCACCAAGCCAGCATCGTCCTTTAATACAGCCAAATAAGCCATATTTTTCGGGGATAGCGGTTGTAAAGTAAATTTCCAGCCGGCCTTTCAGTTTCACAGATTGAGGAATTGTGATTTTTATTGCCCCTCGCTTGATCCAGTTAATTTTCACCCAGGTAAAATTCAATTTTCGATTATTGTAATAGATTTTATTAATTTTCAGATAGCCACGATTAAAGTGGGATGGATAAAGTTTAAATCTGGTGAGATCGTTGAAGTATGGAGCTTTGTTTCTGTATTTG
Organism: Polyangia bacterium; assembly: GCA_041686345.1. Taxonomy (GTDB): domain Bacteria; phylum Myxococcota_A; class Polyangia; order HGW-17; family HGW-17; genus JAQICJ01. The sequence continues at coordinate 19,483 of JAWLEA010000032.1, forward strand.
TTGGGATAAGTAAAAAATAGATTAGTGCGACGTCGGACATTTTGTACCAGAAGTCTGCCCTGAATTGTGCCGGTATTCTGGTTGAAATCAGCGTTTAATTCAGCCGGAGTACTTGCAAGTTGTAGAAATAAGATAAAAAATGAAAACATCTAATTGGCATATTTGGGGGAAAAATCGGAAAATCAAAAATAAACTACTTCACATATTATAAAACATATGGCAAATTATGTGCATGAATGAAATACCATCCAAACGAATTCTCATAGCTGATCCTCGAGGACCTGAAAAACGGGTTTTGGTTTCTATTCTCAGCAGACTGGGATATAAAACAGATTCAGCTGAAGATGAAACCCAAATAAAACAACAATTAGCCAAAGCTCCTGAGTTGGTTATTCTTAATTCAGAAATTGAAAATGGTGAAGAACTTGCATTCAGTATAGCTGGTTCAGATTGTCGGATTCTTCTCTTGGATTGTCTTCCAGAAAGCAAAAATTCCAAACACGATTTTACCGGTTTTATCGATATCACCGAGCATATTCTGCGTGGAATCTCCGTCAAAGTACCTGAAATAGTCATGATCGTAAACGATTTTATCTCAGCAGCTTCAGGTAAAGGACATAAAAGGCAACCCAGGATCCCCGGAGGTTATGCTGCCAAGGTCAAAACTGTTGAAGATGAGTTCAGCGCTTATATTTTCAACCTTAGTGCTTCCGGGGCATTTATTGAAATGACTTCACCTCCGGTTCGGGGTACTCTTGTCGATCTGTCTTTCGAACTGCCCGGATATCCCGATAAATTTTCCTTCAAATCCAAAATAACCTGGAGAGTCCTCCCCGATGAAAGTTCGGCCATGCGCTCCCCTCCTGGTTGTGGAGTTTATTTTACTGATATTTCCAAATCAGATCACAAAAAGATCGAAGCATTTGTTATCAATAAAGGCAAAGCTCCACAGGAAAATTAATTCTGTCGATCCGATCTTTCCAACTGAATATTATTAAAATTTCTTAACCTCATTTTCCAGCCTGTTAAACTCATCAATCAGTTAAAAACACCACTTCTGGGATGGGAACTAGTTCCCATCCCAAAAATGGATATCATCGTCTGGCGACGGAATTTTACCTCATCAGTTTTGTTATAACTGCTTGATATAGTGGCAACTATGTCTTCGCATTTATTTCGCGCATCTGAGGCAAACTTCTTTACCAGTCAACAATCCCACTTCAGTTAAATGGAGGCTTAACCTTGAATAAAGCAACAAAAGAATTTATTTCTGCAGACAAAGTAGTTGAACTTATTCCTCAATTCCAAAACGATAAAGCGATTGCAAAAGATCTTAATCTTGATTTGAAGGGAGTAAAAACTGCTCTGGATCTGTTGGATAGTGGAGCTACCATACCTTTTATTTCCCGTTATCGAAAAGATATGACAGGTGGTTTGGATGAAGTTCAGTTGGAGAATATTGATTCCAGAAAAGAATACTACAATGATTTTCTAAAAAGAAGAGAAAGTATTCTTAAAATTATAGCTGAACAGGAAAAGCTTACCCCGGTTCTTTTTGATTTGATTATTGCGGCCCAATCTAGAGAAGAGTTGGAGGATCTTTATCTTCCTTATAAGAAAAAGAGGCTTACCAGAGCCGAAAAAGCCAGAAAAAAAGGTTTGCAGCCATTGGCAGATCATATTCTTGGCAAGGAGATTCCGGCAGGTGAATGGAGTTTTGCTGATTTGGCCGGGGCTTATGTTGACTCTGAAAAAGGAGTTAAAACTCTTGAAGAGGCAAAGGCCGGCGCCTGTGATATAGTGGCTGAAACAGTATCAGAACACAAGGAGTTGCGAGAAACTCTCAGAGGGCTCTATCGAAAAAAAGGCTTGGTCAGATCCAAAGTTATTTCAAGTAAAAAAGATCAGGATACCACCTTTAACGATTACCATGACTACAAGGAAAGCGTCAGCAAAATTTCCCCCCACCGTATTCTGGCAATTTTCAGGGGAGAAAAAGAAGAAGTATTGCGTTTTCATATCAAGGTGGATGAAGATGAAGCTCTGGGGATTATCCAGGATTATTTCAAATCTCCTTATCCCCGGCTCAGAGAAATCTGGAAAGAAATCAGAACTGACAGTTTCAAACGATTGCTCAATTCTTCTTTGGAAACTGAAACCAAAAAGTATCTGAAAGAGATAGCTGACAAGAAATCAATCGAGATCTTCCGCTCCAATCTCAGGGAGATACTTATGGCTCCCCCTTTGGGTGAAAAACGAGTGTTGGCAATAGATCCGGGCTTCAGAACCGGTTGCAAAGTAGTGGCTTTGAGTGAAAACGGAGTGCCCCTCAAATACAGAGCCATTTTTCCTCATCCTCCCCGGGGGCATTGGGTATTGGCCAAAAAACAACTCAAGGCAATGATAGATACCTATAAAATAGAAGCTGTAGCTGTGGGCAATGGAACAGCAGGCAGAGAAACAGAAAAACTGGTTAAGGAGATGAAAACCGAAAAGATGTTTTCTGTTGCTATTCCTGTTGTCAGAGTGGATGAAAGCGGAGCTTCCATTTACAGTGCTTCCAAAATTGCCAGAAAAGAATTTCCGGATTTGGACGTTACGGTGAGAGGGGCAATTTCCATTGGGAGACGGTTGCAGGATCCACTGGGGGAATTGGTGAAAATTGATCCCAAATCACTGGGCGTGGGTCAATACCAATACGATGTAAATCAGAAATTATTGAGAGAGTCGCTGGATATGGTTGTTTTATCTTCAGTCAATCAGGTTGGAGTTGAAGTGAATACTGCTTCCAGAAGTCTTTTGCAGTATGTTTCCGGATTGGGCCCGGGACTGGCCGGAAAGATTATTAAATATCGTGATCAGAAAGGTGGATTTGAATCCCGGAAAGAATTGAAAAACGTATCCGGATTGGGAGCAAAATCCTTTGAACAATGTGCGGGATTTATCAGAGTGGCTCGAAGCGATATTCCTCTGGATCATTCGGGAGTTCATCCTGAAAGTTATGGAGTAGTTTTTGATATCTCCAAAGATCTGGGATTGGATCTTGAACAGATGATTGGTAATAAAAAAGTTTTATCCAAAATTACTTTGCAAAAATACTCCCATCTGGCCGGAGAATACACTTTAAAAGATATTTTGGCTGAACTTGAAAAACCCGGGAGAGATCCAAGGGATTCTTTTGAAGCTGTTGAGTTCAGAGAAGATGTTCAGGAGATGGAAGATCTGGAAGAAGGGATGATACTCCCGGGAGTAGTTACCAATGTCACAGGTTTTGGCGCATTTGTTGATGTTGGTGTTCATCAGGATGGTTTGGTTCATATCAGCGAATTGGCCCACAGGTATGTCAAGGAGCCCACTGATGTGGTAAAACCCGGCCAGAAGGTTACAGTGAAAGTTATCAAGTTGGCTTTGCGTCGTAAAAGAATATCTCTTTCCATTAAAGCCTGCAAGCCCCGTCAAAGAAAAGCCGACTCTGGCAGAAAAAAAACAAAGAAAAACTCCAACCCCTTTGCTCGTCATTTCAATAAATAGAACAGGGGTTATTGGATGGAGACGTGAACTATTCGGTAAATTCCTGGGAGAAAGCCCCAATATTTCCGGCAGCGTCTTTAACTCGGATCTGGAGGATATGGCTACCTTTTTTCTGTTTTTTTAGTTTGAATTGGAATTTTTCTCTCAGAGAATCAAAAATTTGATCATTTGGAAGCAGCATTTGCCAGTTTTTCTTGTCTACCCTAAAACTGACAGCTGTGATTCTGCTGAAAGTATCACTGACTCCAAATGAAACTTGTCCATTTTTGTTTATTCGCAAAGAACTCAGTTTGGGGGCAGAGTTGTCAACAGTAAACGGCCTTGAGATTTTTTGAGAGGTTAATTCCTTGCCGGGAGGATTGGAAATGCTGTCACTGGCGACAACCTTGAGTTTGTAATTTCCTTCGGGAATATAATCTATGGTCCAATAATAATAATCATTTGTAATTGGTTTGTCTGTAGGCAGCTCCATCCAGGAATTATCTCCAACTTTCTGGACATGAAGTTTGTAAGTTAATTTGTCTTTGTCTCGGTTGAGGACACCCCAGGAAAATTTAAGTTTGTGGGGTTTGTGCTGGAGTTTATTTGGAATCAGGGAATCAACTTTTTCTTCTTTACCTGAGATTTTAGCTTTTTGATCTTTAATTTTTACAGAAAGAATTCGGGGGCGCAAGTTGTCAGTATCAAAAAAGATTTTGAGAAATTTCAGATAGCCCTTTCCACCTGTGGGCCAGGTGACTTTGTATTGAAAGTATCTGGCAGGTTTGGAAGAAATTTGACCGGTGAGTTGACCTGAAGGCAGTGAGTTGATTGCTGTGAGTTCTTTCCAGTTGTTCCAGTATTTGTCGTCAGGTTCTGCAGTTGGACCGCTTCTGGTGTATATTTTGACTTTGCCGTTTTCCACTCCATAGATGATTTTGCCAAAATTTCCCCGGTGGCCTGTATCTAAAACCTGGGATTCATATTGAACAGGTTTTTTACCGGGTTTTCTGGAAACCGAGTAGCAACCTGCATTGTCTCCTGTGACCACAAGACCGTTACCATTTTTATCCAATTCAAAATCGAGAATTTGTCTCTCTTCACTTTCAAACATGATGGCAGCTTCAAAAAATTTATTTTCAATTTTAATAATTCTGCCGGATTTGCCGTCGGCAACATAAGCATCGTTTCCAATTACCTTGAGACTGGTAAGGTATCCTTTGGAGCTTTCCAGCATTTTCTCGGCAAAACCTTTGTTGTTGATCATATAAAGCCAGCCCTTGCCCTGAAAGACTTTGCGTTTGCTGAAATGTTTGCGGGGGGTTGCTTTCATTACGGCTTTTTTTGATTTTCTGCCGTCATTTTTGTTTGCCTTCTTGCTGGAATAAGAAGTGTTGGCTTTGTATTTCAATTTGTTTACAATAACGTAAATATTTTGATTATTTACAGCGATATCGCGAATTTCATTTCCAGAAAAATCATAAAGGAGAGAAGTTTTTTTCCGGGAGAGGGAGTAATTATAAACTCGAGCCTTGGAGTCAGTGCCCAGCAACAAAGAATTTTGCAATCCTCTGGTTACAACCAGAATGTTATTTTCTTTGCTTTTCCAGATTGATTTAAATTTTCCTGTGTTGATATTGATCTGAAAAAGTTGACCTTTTGGACCTGTTCCGGCGTAGAGGCTGTTGCCTTTACGATAAAGGGACCAGATGTGTTTAACCGGTAATTTGGCAATGAGTTTGCTTTTGCCGCCGGTGGTGATTGAATAAATCCGACCCGAGGGAATTCCAGCAGCAATAATTGTGTTTCCGGAACCCCTGACCAAATCTGTGATGATAATTTCTTTCTTGAAAGTATGCAGGATTTTTAATTTATCATTTTGCCAGACCCAGACTTGGGCAGGATCACCTGAACCAAGGAAGTATCGTTTTCCCCATTTTAATTGAGTATAAAAAAGCCCGGGTAGTTTATCAGTTGTTTTGGCTTTGGTAAAACTGAGTCCGGCTTTGAGTCCACCGGTGGAGGGAATAATTGCGCCTTTGCTCTTTCCTTTTTTAAAGGTTTTGTAAGATTGGAGATCCCAATGCTTGGAAGGAGCTGCCGTTGCGATTGTTGCAGAAAGTAAGATTAATGCAATTAGAGCTTTTTTCATTGTTATAATCCTTTGAAATATCTGAAGATGGTATTTAATTTTCTGTAGATTTATCTTTTATGAAAACCTGTTTTTTCAGGGAACCGGATATAAGTTCCGGGATTCGGATCACTTTACGGTAAAGGGTTTGTCTGGTTTTAATTTTTTCACTTCCAGAGCGATAGAGAAGTGAGTCGGCTATGGACAAAGGAAGGCTTTTCAGTCTGGTGCCTTTTATATCAACGGAAGGACTAAGGGTTTTCATCGTGATGACAAGGGAATTTCTGTCATAAGTATTCCTGAGATATTTGAAAAACTGCATTATATTTTGGGGTTTGGCTTTATCAAGACTGGTTGTTCGACCTGATGAAATCTGAAGATAAACCTTGCTGCTTTCAAATCCTTCCGGAATTTCCAGAGGAATAGTTTTGACAATTTCCTGCCCCACCTCGGGTTTCAGTTTGAGGAGAATTTTGATTTTTCTGCCTGCTCTCAAAACAGGGGAAGGAAGTTTGAACTCTTGCAGGTTGTAATTGTTTAGCCCTCTGGTTATATTGGCTTTTATTTCAACTTTTTTGACTACAGCTCGTTTAAAAGGATTATCCAGCAGATATTGGATTGCGAGTTGTCCTCTGGTGGAATAACGTGACCAGGAAGAGGCTTTGAAACTAAGGGATATTCCTTTGTCATTGGAGAGAGTATCGGTAAAAGTCATTTTTGGAATAATGTCGGAATAAATTTTGTATTGAATAGAATAGGTAAGATCGGAATAATTTTGATAAAATTTATAGAGAGAACGACGCAAAACCCCGTTGATCAGACTATCAGTCATTAGACGGTGTTTGACAATCTTGTAATTGAACGTCCGTGTTTTTCCGCCAAGTCCGCTGGTTTTTATGATAACCGGTACAAATCCTGGGCTTTTGTCCTTGTTTGCAACTACAGTGGCTTGTTCATCCTGAATCAAGGTTCCCTGGGGCTGAGTTATGGTTCCGAGTTTCATTGATGAGGAAGTACGGGCAATTACAGTGTGGATGGTGGCGTGAGCTATTGGCAATCTGGTTTCGCCTCTTCCAATGAAAGGATGAGAAAAGAGCGCCATCCTATTTTTTTTGATATGAGTTACAGTGCCGATAGCGGCGGCATTCATGTCGCCACGAACCAGAACCACCCCAACGGGACTTCCAGGCTGGTATTTATGAGTATTTTTGATGTTTTTTTTCACTCCTGAAGGAATAAATTTACCCATGGAATTCAAAGTCGGAAAAAATTTTTTGAAATGAGCCTGATCAATGCCGCCAACACTAAGAGGAAGAGTCAGCGGTTTGATGGAACTGTTTTTATGATTTTTTGCCAAATAAAAACGGCGAGTGGATCTTTTAAAAAAATTGGAAGATGAAGAAGAATTTTTACGATTTCTTCCCCAGACATCAACGTTGTCAACAGGCTTTTTCATGGTTTTCAAGATTGCCTCTGCCGGGGTAATAATGGCAACAGGATCTTTATGAAAACTGAAACCGTAACCCAGTCCTCCGGCAAATTTACCGTTGATATAAATTGGAGAACCGCTCATTCCGCCAATGACTCCCGCATGATTGGTTACCGGATGATCTAGTTTGACCAGAATCAAGTTTTGGCTGATCAAACTGTTGGGTATTACAGCTATTACCTTGACTTTGAACTTTTCAATTTTTCTGTTTTTGAATACGGTGAGTCC
>JAWLEA010000033.1:0-17110 GCA_041686345.1 Polyangia bacterium
AAAGGGATGGGGAGAATTGCTTTTTTGTTGTTTCAAAATCTTTTTAAGAAAAGACTTTTTAAGCAAATGGTTGAATTTGCCCGACTTCAAGACCGAAAAAATTTGCTTGAGACATACAAACTGCTAAATCTCAAGTTGCCAAAATCAAAAAGCAAAATAAAAAACAAAGCCCTCTGGAAAGCCGTTTCTTTTATCCTGGAAAAGGGAAAAGCCAAGCATCTTGCTTTTAAAATAATGGGGAAAGTTCTTTATTTACACTCCTCATCCTGGCCCACAGATTTTAATCTGGAATTATGGAAAATAGCCTACCCCAAACTCTATCAAAATAAAATCAGCAAGGCAGCAGCAACTTATAAAATCCAGCCAAATCTGCTTGCAGGCCTGGTGAGAGAAGAAAGTGGATTTTCTCCGAAAGTACGTTCTTCGGCCGGAGCAATGGGACTTGCCCAGATAATGCCTTCCACAGCAAAATACCTGGCCAGACTTGCCAAACTAAAATATAAAAGCAGGAACCAGCTCCAAAATTCCCAATTGAATTTAAAACTTGCTGCTTTTTATTTGAAAAGACTTGAAAAATTATTTAAAGGCAAGATAATTTTACAAGTTGGAGCTTATAATGCCGGAGAAGGTGCAATAATGAAAAGATACAAAAAGTTCAAAGGCCAGTTGGATCTTTTTGTAGAAGCCCTTACCATCAGTGAAACCAGAAATTATATCAAAAGAGTGATTTCCTCATACTTTGCCTATACTATTCTTGAAGGCAAAAAAACATTTCCTTCACTGCCTCTTAACTGAATAGGGGTTAATAGAACCAGTACCGGGATATACAATTCCCTTTTCAGTAATTACAGCCGTAATCAAATCTTTCGGGGTAAGATCAAAGGCCGGATTATATGCCAGCGCATCAGCCGGAGTTATAAGTTTTCCGTTGATAAAAGTAACTTCCCTGGGATCTCTCTGTTCGATATCTATCTCATCTCCGCTTTTTAAAGAAGTATCAATTGTAGACAGGGGAGCTGCAACATAAAAAGGAATATTATGTCTTTGAGCCAGTACAGCCAAAGTATAGGTTCCAATTTTATTGGCGGTATCTCCGTTGTCAGCTATGCGATCAGCACCGGTAATAATCGCATCAACTTTGTTTTGTGAAAGCAGATAACCCGAAGCAGTATCCGCCAGCAAGGTAACCGGAATTCCATCCTTCATCAACTCCCAGACAGTAAGCCTTGCCCCTTGCTGTCTTGGTCTGGTCTCATTGGCCCAAACCATCTCCAGATTTCCCTTCGAGTATAGACTTCTGACAATTCCCAAAGCAGTACCATAACCTGCTGTAGCCAAAGCCCCTGCATTGCAATGAGTCAAAATGGACCATTTTTTTTCAGATGAAAAAAGTGACAGAGCATTCTCTCCAATGAATTGACAATTTTTTCGATCTTCATCTTCAATAGTTTTTGCTTTGCTTTTCAAAGCATCCAGATAAGCAGCAATGTGATTAAAATTCGGTTTTACTTTTTCCATCTCATCCAATGCCCAGAATAAATTAACTGCTGTAGGTCGGGTAGAAGCTAGCATAGACTTGATCTCAGCCAGTTTCCGGGAAAAATCCTCAAAGGGCACTTGAGCGTCTACCAATTTGCTGGCTCCAAGGTAAAAACCCCAGGCCGCACAGCAGCCAATTGCCGGTGCTCCTCTGACAGCCATATTTTTTATGGCATTGGCAACTTCCGAGGCACTTGTTAAAACCAGCCAGTTCTCTTTATCCGGAAGCTCCCGTTGATCTAAAAGGTGTAATTTTTCATTGGTGAATCTGAAGGGGACAAACATGGAACACCTCTGTTGCTGTTTACTGAATAAAAAAGGTACAGATATCCTTTTTACAACAGTAATGCTTAAGAGTAAACAGCTTTCCCCTTTAGAGAGATTATGGTTGGAAACAGGGTTTGAGCAGACTTGGATGCCGTCTGCTCAAACTATCAACTTATTTAGTAACACAATGTGGATGTGTTGGGAAAGTGGTGCAGAGATTGTTCAGTTCCATGCTTCTCTTGAGACCGAGTCCCCAATCGGCTTCTTCACCTTCAGGAGGTTCGGCACTGTCATAAATTCTTGAGGGGAAAGAAGGCATGCCGTCGGCCGGTTCATCATAATGAAGACCGAGTTCAGACCAATCATCTGAGAAGGCGGAAATATATTGAAGCAATGATACCCAAGCTTTGAGTTCAACCACAGTGGGAAGACCACTGCCGTCAGTAGTAGTTGGATCTGCATCAAATCTGAGAGAAGCAACTTCTTCAGAATTTTCCATGTCAACCAGGGTTCCATCTTTGTATTTTGGATCGATAGTCAAGAATTCACCAATTTCATTGCGAGCTTCCGGAAGCAATAAGGCGACATAATAATCCACGCCAATTCTAACCAGAGTGGTATCGTCTTCGAGGTCAACAGACATTCCTGTACCTTCGGGGTAAGGAAGATAACAATCTATCATGGTGAAAGGATCTGCATCGGGACATTTGTAAGCTGCAACAACCTTGTCAAACTGAGCACCGTTTTCATCCCAGACAAATCTGAGACCGGAAGGTTGGAGATAGTATTCAAAGGGAACATTACCCATAAGAACCTCAGCGTTCATATTGAGCATGATTTTCAATTCAGCCAGAGTGATATAGAAAGTAAGCATGGGATATCCGGGTACACCGTCGGGTCCAATACCAAGGGGGAAAACCCTGAAGGCATCAGCAGCGGCAACATTACCGGTTTTACTAAGCAAGATGGGTTCCCTGACTGCACCTGTTTCAGCTACTGTCATAAAAACAGGAGAAGCATCATAAGCCGGATTAACGCCTAAAACACCACCATCTACAGCTTGTTCAACAATTGAGTTCATAACTGTTCTCTGAGCATCAGCTACCAAGAGACCGGAGGGAGTTTCAATGTCTTCACCCTGAGGTATCTCCTTATAAAAGTTGCCAAGGTGCCTGAGAGGATAAGTTGCATGGGCTATCGGGGTTGCGCTGTAAGTCATTCCGAATGTGGGAATGAGATACTCTGAATCAAGATTATTTATATAAGCATCCATGATTCCGGCAACAGTGGCATCACCTTCGATCGTATCGTCGATGGCATGAACATAACCGGTTGCATCTTCAACAACTTCCTGAGTGAGATTGAAAGTTACATCCATCTGATCAACAAATTCACCTCTTCTGCCGGCAGCAACTATGTAGGTGTCACCTATTTTGAGATATGTACCATCGAGAACCTGATGACGATGTCCGGACATGATAACATCAATACCATCGACATTGGCTGCAACATCCTGATCTTCACCAACAGTGTTGGCATTGATACCTTGATGGCTGGCATGTACAACCATGTGAGCACCGTCAGTTTTTAAATCGTCAACCAAAGCCTGGGTATTGGAGAAATCTCCACCGTCAGGATCGTCGTGCCACCAGGTAAGGGGCTTGGCTTGGGGGACATTTTTATCAGCCTCAATCCCCATTTTGCCAAAAATGCCAACAGTGAAATCATCATCGATGGGTTTGAGAACATAACTCACGATGGAACCGTTATTTATGAGAGTTTCTATGCCGTCATCGGCTGTTGAGGTTGCATCGGTGATAATGTTGGAAGAAAGAAGAGGGATATCAAATTGAATCAAATTAAAATCCTGGGCGGTTGTAATGATTGTGGCAGTGCCCTCGGGAGTCCAATCAAAGTCATGGTTACCCAGTGTAACAGCATCATAATTCATGTGTTTGAAAAAGTGGAATACAGGAGGAGCTGTACCAGAAAGAAGATCTATCATGTCTCCCATGAGGCAGTCGCCACTGTCAACTAATAAGGTGCTGGCATCGGATGTTGCTTTGATATCGTTGATAACAGATGCAATTCTGGCCAAACCACTGATAGTTCCGTCTTCATCAGTATTATCGAGGGGAGTGTAATCGGTTGCCGGACCAACACCCATGAGATGACTGTGAATGTCGGCTGTACCGATAATGGTTACATGTTTGAGGATATCCTGACAAACTTCAGCATCGGCGCAGTCTTCGTCATCACAATCAACATCGCCATCGCCATCATCATCAATTTCATTATCGCAGATTTCATTGATACAAGCAGGATCGTCCCAACAGTCATTGTCATCACAGTCTATATCGCCGTCTCCATCGTCATCCACCTGGTTGTCACAGATTTCGTTGGTACTATTGTTGTTATTGTCGTCGTCATCACAGGCAAAACTGAACAACCCGAATGATACAAGGGTTAGTGTTAATAAAAATTTCTTCATGAAAAAAACTCCTTTTCCACAGCCGCTCGAGGGTGAACAGATGGATTAATAAAAAACAAAGAATTATTACAAAGTTTTACAAACTTTCGCAATATAAACATCAAAAATAATCTGAAAATTCGTAATAATATTCAGTATAGAGCAGAAATTAATTAAATCAAAGAATACATTCCAATTTTATGAGAAAATCTGCCCGATATTATTTTACAGTGCCAACTGACCTTGACAAAGATTCTCCAGGCTTGAGGATAACAGGCTTGATGGAAGACCCTTCAAGTCTTTTGGCAAAATCTTGAGGATCTGTATCAATGAGTTCCCAAGTACCATAATGCATTGGTATTGCAATTCGGGGATGAATATAAGTTGCAGCCAGAGCAGCATCTTCTGTTCCCATGGTAAAATTATCTCCACTGGGTAAAAGTGCCAGATCCACTCCTTTTCTTCCAATTAATTTCATGTCGCTGAATAAAGCCGTATCTCCGGCATGGTAAATAGTAACCCCTTCAATCTCAAGCAGAAAACCTGCAGGCTGCCCTCCATAGGAACCATCGGGAAGAAAACTTCCATGAAAAGCCCTGGTCAGTTTGACTTTACCAAAGGGATGACCCCAGGAACCTCCCGGCTGTTGACCGTGAACAGTCTCAACTCCCCTGCTTTTAAGATAATTGGCTATCTCAACGTTGGAAACAACCAGGCAATTGAACTTCTTGGCTAAATGAAGAGTATCTCCAAGATGATCCTGATGACCGTGGGTTACAAGAATGGCTGAGAGTTCAGGTAATTCATCAGCTTTGCAACTGGCCTGAGGATTATCGGTCAAAAAAGGATCAATAACCAGATTGTGTTTTTCGGTTTCAATTAAAAAAGCAGCATGACCTAACCAGGTTATTTTGACAGACATATTTTTCTCCTGTGATATATTTCAGATTAAAAAATTATTTGCAATATTAAAGATGGTTAACAAAATATTTAATTAAAATCAAGAATTAAGAAAGGTGAGAAAGGAGAAAGGGAGGCAGAAAAAACAAAATAAATCTGATGAAAAAAGGACAGAGGTTCGGGTATTTAATGGTAAATTGTCCTTGGAGTTTTTATATCAGTTTATGTTCTTTCAGGAAGGCCATGATATTGTCTGACAGGGAAGAATCTCCCATGTCTTCAAGTTTGTAGGTAACTCTGATTGCAGGTTTGTCAAACTTGACAACTCTGCTTAAATCGATGGGAGTACCAACCAGAATAATATCGACCGGTGCTTTGGATATGGCAGATTCCAACTCTTTGATCTGTTCGTCATAATATCCCATGGCGGGAAGAACCTTGCCCAGTTGACCAAATTTTTCAAAGACACTTTTGAGAGAGCCACTGACATATGGGCGAGGATCAACAATTTCTCCGGCTTCATATTTTTGAGCAGCTACAAAACCAGCACCAATAGCCATTCCACCGTGAGTTAAAGTTGGGCCGTCCTCGATGATCATGACTTTTTTACCTTTGAGAGCTTCGGGATCAGAAATGATTACGGTTGATGAACCCAGAATTACATCGGCTTTGGGGTTCATTTCGGCTGCATTGGCAACTACTGTGTCAACATCTTCTTTCTTGGCATTATTGGCTTTATTAACAACAATTACATCGGCTCTGCGGAAATTTGTTTCCCCGGGGAAATAAGATTTTTCGTGGCCGGGACGGAAAGGATCGGCTATTACTATTTCGATATCGGCTTTGTAAAATCCCCAGTCATTATTGCCGCCATCCCACAAGATAACGTCGGCTTCTTTTTCGGCTTCCTTGAGAATTGCGCCGTAATCAACTCCGGCATAAACAACATTCCCCATGTCTATGTGAGCTTCATATTCTTCTCTTTCTTCAATTGTGCATTCATGTTTATCCAAGTCACTATAATCTGCAAAACGCTGTACGGCCTGCTTGGCAAGATCTCCGTAAGGCATGGGATGGCGAATTGCAACAGTTTTGAGTCCCTGGGCTTTGAGAATATCGCTGACATATCTGGTAGTCTGACTTTTACCGCATCCGGTTCTGACTGCACAAATGGATATAACGGGTTTGGATGATTTGATCATGGTTTTTTCGGGACCGAGAATTCTGTAATCCGCACCTGCAGCTGTAACTCTCGAACCAAGATTCATAACTGTATTATGGGGAAGATCACTGTAGGCAAGAATGCATTCATCAATTTTATTTTCTTTGATGAGTTTTTCAAGATTATCTTCGGAATAAATGGGGATGCCTTCAGGATAAAGCTCACCTGACAAAGAAGGAGGATAACGTCGATCATCTATCTGTGGAATCTGGGTTGCGGTAAACCCGACTACTTCATATTCTTCATTTCCCCTGAAATAGGTGTTGAAATTATGAAAATCTCTGCCAGCTGCTCCTAAAATTAATACTCTTTTCTTTTTCATGAACATACCTCTCATAATTCCTGAATCTGGTTAAACCAAGCTCCACAAAACAAACAAAAAAAAAACCTGCTACCCGGAGAGTCAGACAGCAACCGGTCAGTTCGTTGGCATATGAAAATTGGCAAATCGGAATTATGCAAAGGCGCCAGTGGAACTCATTCGGCAATATTGGATGCAGGCTCCGAGAGGGTTGAAGCCTTGGGTGAAAAACACCAGAAATCAATGCTCCTCACGCCCTTATGTATAATGATCTTTTTTTAAATTGCAACATTTTTTTGATTCAATATTTTTGATTCAATAATCGATAAAATTTGTAAAACTATGTTGGCTCCACTTTTCTTGGTTCTTTACATCTTTGAGTCAGCTCCGGTGATTTTTTTGAACACTTCGACAATTGCAATTTTTTTTCTTTCTTTGATAAATTTTTCTACCCTTGTAGAAATGTCATTATCCAGATCAAAGACCTGGAATGGATTATATCAAGCAATATCACCATGATAAACAACCTGGTTGCGACCATGTTCTTTGGCATAGTAAAGGGAGTTGTCAGCCTTTTCAATCAAAGTCTGCTTATGACTTCCATCCTGGGGATAGGTTGCAATTCCCAAACTTAAACTGGTTTTGAACTGTCCCTGACTTGAATCAAATATCTGAGCTTCAATTTCTTTTCTAATCCTCTCGCCCAGAATTTTTGCCCCCTGGCTGTCTGTAGATTCAAGAACTACTGCAAATTCTTCTCCGCCATAACGGGCGACCAGATCGATGTTTCTGGCTTGACTTTTCAAGATTGAAGCAACTTTTTTGATGACAATATCCCCTACGGGATGGCCATAGGTATCATTGACAGATTTAAATTTGTCAATATCCGTGATGATAATAGATACGGGATTGTTGTTCCTCCGGGCCCGTTGAATCATTTCCTCAAATTTCTCCTGGAAAGTACGATGGTTGTTGAGTCCGGTCAAACCATCGGTAGTAGCCATCTGCTCAAGTTTTTCAAACATCAGAGCATTTTGGAGAGCAACGGCTACCTGGTTGGCTATAACCAGCAGCATTTCCCTTCTTTGATAAGTGAAAAGCTCCGGTTTGGAAGAAGCCAGAACAAAAGCTCCAATAACTTTATCACTGCTGATCAGCGGCAGAACCAAAACCGATTTCATCCCTGAAAAATTCAATTCCGAATTGATAACCTTCTGGCTTTCTTTTCGCAAACAACCGTCACTGGGCATATAATGCCGATTCTCCATAACCATGGAAAGCAGTGATCTCTCCACTTCCAGTTTTTTGTTTTCCATATCTTCAAAAATATCGCCGAAGCAACCTAGAACTCTGTAAGTACGACCATCATTTTCCATCTGCATGACAGCAGCATTGTCAAATGCTACAATGGAAGAAACAGAATTAAAAGCTGACAGAACAACTTCTTCAAGACCCAGAGTTTTATTCATCATGGTAGAAGCTTCAAAAAATTTCTCCTGTTCAAATTTGGTTTTTTCAATTGCGTTGAAAGCTCTCTGGGTAATAATTGTTCTCATAATTTGCTCGGAAGCATTTTTAAAAATCTGCACCTGCTCTCCGGTAAAAGGACGTGGATTTGTACGATCAGCACAGAGTACTCCCCGCAATTGATGCTGCTCAAAAACCGGTACTCCAAGAAATGAACCCACTTCCTGGGGACCACTATAGTATGGTATGGTTCCGACTTTATATCTGGAATCAAAATCTCCCAGACTGAGAACACTGCCATTTTTGAGAATGCTGCCGATTATTCCTTTTTTAATATCGAATTCATTTTGTTTGATAAAATCACTTCTGGTGGAAGCTTCTTTTATAACCATCTTATCGCTTTTTTGATCGAACCAGAGAAGAACTATACTGGTCAGTGCAAGACTCTCGCCAAGAAGATGCAAGGTAAAATAAATGTTTTCCTGAACTGTATCAAGACTGGCATATCCCAGTAAATCCTCCACTTCATCTCTGGTTTTTCTGTTACCGGTAACAGCTGTCCCCATCAATCTGTAATCATGAGCCTTGTTTTTCAAATCCCGGGAATGTTCTTCAAGATCTCTTTTGAATTTTTTCTCAAGAATCAACTTTTCCAGACGCAAAGCCAAAAATCCCAGAACATAAAACATAGAAATCATACCAGCATGAATATAGATGGTTTTATCCGCCACAAGAGCAGATGAAAACTGGCTGGAAACGAAAACAATTCCCAATTGAAGAAATAAACCGGCAATGGACACAGATATACTGAAAAAAGCAGCCAAATAAGCACTGATGGCATAATTAACCGGAAAAAAATGAGATTGATGTCCCCCGGTATACTGGATAAGAACCGCATTTCCCATTACCAGCAACAAAACAAATTCCAGTTCTTCCATTAATTTTGCTTTTTGATTATTTTTGGTTCCAATCAGATTGCTTTTCCATTTGTCAAAAATTTTAACAATCAAGGCAAAGGCTAAAACACCAAGGAGAGTAATCGTAAATAAATTTCGATCCCGGGTGGAACTAATATAACCGGCAAACAACATAACTCCAGTTGAAATTGAAATAATGAACATCCACCATCTGCTCAAACCAAATTTTAGAATATAAATAAATTTTTCCATATCTAACCAGTTTATTTAGTTTCCATCCCAGAATGGGGGTTTTTGACTGAATGAGAAGTTTGCCTCAGATGTGCGGAGTAACTGCGCCGACATAGTTGACACTATTTCAAGCAGTTACGACAAAGCAGATGAGGTAAAATTCCGCATTCAGGCAATGACCTTCTATTTTGAGATGTGAACTATTTAGTAGTTTTCAATTGATAGACCAAACTTCCAGGGGGAGAATATCCTCTTTCTCTGAACACCCTTTCTCTTCCTTCTTTTTCCTGAAGAGAGTGCAACTTCGATACCGAGTTTTCAAGATCAACATATAAGCGCTTGTTTAAATTGCGTATTTCCTGTAACTCACTTTTTAAATTATTAACCTCCTGGAGCTCCTGGTGGATATAAACAGGCATTCCTCCAATAATCAGAGCAAGAAACAAAGATATTCCCAGTCTGATACTCCAAACTTTAATCTTATTATTTAAAATCACATCTTTGTGTTTCATCTGAGAATCTCCATAATCCAACCTTGAATGATATTTCAAGTTTTACGAGAATTAAAAATTCAGTTTCTATTATATGGGTTTTGACTGATGAGTAAAAATTTTAGTGTTTTTTCCCATTTTCACAAGTAATCCCTGTTGATTGGAGTTTGAAACAAACTGCTGCTCACTGACATGATTTAGCCTGTGGAAAAGTTACGACAAAGTTATTCTGCGCATCCCAATTCAATTTCTTCACCATCCAAAAACCCCACTAGTTCCCATCTCGGAATAGTTTTTTTCCTTTTTTCTGGATCTATTGCATTTCCGTGGTAAATTACTTGCATCGTGTAATGTACTTTGATATAGATGTTTCAAATTTAAGATCTATTCAAGTTTATTCTTAACATCATTATTATTTACAAAAGGAGTTAATATGATGAAAACAAAAAGCTTTATTCTTTTATCCCTAATTTTGAGTCTCGGCTTGCTGTTCGCAGCCTGTGACGACGACGATTCAAACAACAACGGTTATGTATGCGGAGACGGAATCATCGAAGGTGACGAAGTCTGTGATGGCACCAATCTCAACGAAAATACCTGCAGCACTCTCAACCCCGACGAATCCGGGGAGCTCGCCTGCAGTGATGACTGCCTCAGTTACGATCAATCCAATTGTGTTGAAGCCGAATGTGGCAACGGTATCAAAGACGGCAATGACCAATGTGACGGCGATGACCTTGGTGGTGCTACATGCGAAGACGTTGGAGATGGAGATTTCACCGGCGGCACTCTTGGTTGCAATAATGAAGACTGTACTTATGACACTTCAGAATGTGAGGTTGCATGTAATGTAGAAGGCGCTTTTGAAAGTTGTGATCACACAGCCGGCGATAATGAATGCTGTGACATCAACGAAATGCCCGCAGATTGCTACCTGCCATCTGGCTCTGAAAATGCCTTCTGTGCCCAAACCTGTTCCACCGGTCCTGAATGCGGCTGGTCCATGGCTTGTGAACCCAATCTCGATAACCATTGCTATTATCCTTTCTGTGGTGGCCAAACCGGTTCCCCCGTCCGTGAAGAATGCATAATCGATACAGGTCGTGACGGCTATTGCTATCCTCTCTGGAGAGAGATGGATAAATCCGGTTTCTGCTTCCAGAACGGTACACTTCTCCACGGAGAAACCTGCGATAATTCCGATGTAATGGGCGAACTCAACGTCGACGAAAATACCCAGTGTGACAGGGGACTCTGTGCTGCTAATGAAGGCGCCACCGAAGGAGTCTGCCACGATTATTGTAATCCCGTAGAAGTAATAGAAGAAGGTATTGACAATTGTCCTGCCGATTACAACTGTCTCAATTTCTCAGAAATTGACACTGATGAAACTTATCCCGATGGAAGTCCAAACCCCAATCAATTCTTCAGAACACCTGATTACGGCATTTGCTATCCTTCCATCGACGGAGCCAATGACGCAATTGATACCGGTCTGCTTGCCTGTAATGTTACTACAAATTACCAGACTAAAGACGCTTCCAGTCTCTGCCCTGCAGATACAGCCTGTAAATATGTAACCCTCGGTGCAATCATCGGTGCCTGCCAGGATCTTCAGGAAACACCTCTGGGTGAAGGCGAAGAATGTCAAAGACCTGATCCAAATGCTCCCGATGCTGTTTTTCCCTGTGAAACTGGTCATGAATGCTTCATCTATGATCCATTCAACGATCCCGATCCAGAAAATCCATACATGGGTTGCAGCAAAATGTGTGATGCCAGTGCTGGTTATGACGAAAATCCAGATTGCGCCGGTCTCACAACAGACGACGCATCACCCCTGCCTTATGTATGTCTTACAGCATCAAGGTACTTCACTTCCGACATGGAACTTCCCTCTACCGGTAGTGGACTTGAAACTGAAACCGAAACAAGTCCTTCCAGACTTGGATTCTGTGTAGCTCCTCCACCAGCTGAATAACCTCCTTTTTTAAAAGATTTGAAGACGGAGAATACTGTCTCCGTCTTCTCTTCTCTTTTCTCTTCTCTTCTCTTTTATCCCTCACAAAGCCAATCTTATTTTTTATCAAACCACCGGGAAGTGCTGTCCCCATTTTTCAATTGAAAAGTTATTGTTGTATAAGAACCTTGCTTTATTTGCACATTTGTGCATTAGTGGAGAACTTAAAGAAAGGTATTAAATTATGCTGACTCAAATAGAATGTCTTCCCTGTCTGCTTAATCAAATAGTCAAAACCACTGCTGTGCTTGGTATTGAAAACAATGTACGCAAAGCTCTGATGAAAAAAAGTATTCAACTGATGGGGCAAACAGATTTAGACAAATCTCCTCCGGAAATAAGTGGCTTATTACAAAACCAACTTTCCCGAGAATTGAAAATTGATGATCCATACCTTGAAATCAAGAAGAATTACAATCAGATACTTCTCAAAAAAGAAAATCAGTTCAGAAAGTTGATCAAAACTGCTGACTCTCCCCTGAAAACAGCTTTGAAACTTGCAGTAGCCGCCAACATAATTGATTTTGGAACCCCGTATGCCTGTACCGAAGAATTAGTCGAAAAAACTTTGGAAGGTGCACTGGCTCTTAATTTGCATGGAAGCAAACTCGAACAAGTTGCCAAAACCTTGAACAAGGCCGGCAAAATTCTTTATATCGGCGATAATGCAGGGGAAATAGTCATCGATAAATTACTGATAGAAACAATTGACCCCGGAAAAATAGTTTTTTGTGTGAGAGGAGGCAATATTCTCAATGATATTACCAGAAAAGATGCTGTCGAGTGCGGAATTGACAAAATTTGTCCAATCATTGACACCAATTCCAGAATTCCCGGAGTAGCTCTTAACTTGACCTCTTCAGAATTCAAAAATCATTTTGAAACAGCCGATTTGATCATAGCCAAGGGTCAGGGAAATTTTGAAACATTGAGCCAGGTCACAAAGCCAATTTTGTATCTGCTCAAAGCTAAATGCAAAGCTGTATCAGAACTACTGGAAGTTCCCTTGAAAACTCCTATTTGCAAGCTTATGAATCATTGAGACCAATTCAAGTAAAATACTGTTCCCATAGTCTGTTACCATCCATTCTGAAATATTCCACCAAAAGATAATATGATAGTTTGAATTTATCTGACTGATCTGCTATTTGAAATTGAGAATTCAGATTTAAAATTGAGTTTTCCATTCAATTTTTGTCCAGTTAAAACCAGGAGAATACTAATGACCGCTACCAGCCAGGATATTAATTTTAAAAGTGGATATATTGCCATTTTAGGCCGACCTAACACCGGAAAATCCACTTTGATCAACAAAATTGCCGGAAAAAAAATTGCTATTACCAGCAAAAAACCTCAAACCACCAGGGACAATATTGTTGGCGTTCATCATTCTGAAAGAATGCAGATTATATTTATAGATACTCCCGGCTATCATAAACCGGTCAAAAAATTTAATAATTATCTGGTGGGACAGGCTTTAAAAGCTGTTAAAGACACCGATGCCGTCTTGATCCTTGACGATCTGTCCACCAAATTCATTGCAGATGGTTACAGTGCCAAAGCTCTAGCCAAGTTGGCTTTCCGCAGTGTTGACAATATTATTGTCGCAATCAACAAAACAGATATCCCTTCCATCTCCAGGCGAATGGACGAAGCTGCAGAATTATGGAGAAAAGAAACCTTTGTAAAAGAAATCATCCCCTTGAGTGCAAAAACAGGAAAAGGCATCCCCGAATTACTCAAGCTTCTTGGCAAATATCTTCCTGAGGGTCCCGCCTATTTTCCCGAGAATATGATTACAGACAAACCAAAATATTGGCTTTACGAAGAATTTATCCGGGAAATTATCTTTGAAGAATTGCAGCAGGAGCTTCCTTATTCCAGTGCTGTCAAGTTGACTGGATTTGAAGACAAAGAAACAGGTCTTCACCTCAGCGGTGAAATCTTTGTGGAAAGAAAATCCCAAAAAGGTATGGTGATAGGAAAGGGAGGAAAAATGATAAAAATAATTGGAACCAGAGCCCGAAAATCCATATCAAAACGAGAAAATCGAGAGGTTCACCTTTCTTTACAAGTCAGAGTCAAAAATAAATGGAGTGAGAACAATAACGGTCTCAAAGAAATGGGATATGAACAATGAAATTGCCGATTATTTCTATCATAGGACGACCCAATGTCGGAAAATCCGCTCTTTTCAACCTGATAATCCGTCACCGTAAATCACTTGTGGAAGATTTTCCCGGCGTAACCAGAGACAGGATTTATGGAGAAGGCAAATGGGAAGATTATCCTTTTATTATCATTGACACCGGAGGCCTTGATTCTTTTTCCCCGGAAGAAATGAAAAAATCTATCGCTTCTCATGTCAAAATTGCTCTGGAGGAATCGGATGCAGTTATTGCCGTTGTTGATCTCAACGAAGGGATCATGCCCGACGACAGGGAAATAATGAAACTGGTTCGTCACAGCAAAAAACCTTACGTCCTTGCAGTAAACAAGGTTGATAATCCGCACAAAGAAATGGAAGCCACTCAATTTTATGAACTTGGAGTGGATAAATATGTCTGCACTTCAGCCGCTCACAATTCCGGCATCAATGAATCTCTGGAAATCATCTTCAACCAGCTGCCACCTGAATTCAAAAACGATCAGAATAGCAGGGATAACTTGCAAGATAACATCAGAATAAGTTTCCTTGGCAAGCCCAATGCTGGCAAATCCAGTCTGGTCAATACAATCCTAAATGACAACAGAGTTCTGGTGGATGATATTGCCGGAACCACAATGGACGCCATCGAAATTCCCTTTAAATACGGTCAAAATGACTTTGTCCTCATTGATACAGCCGGCATGAGAAGGAAAAGAAGCATCAAAAGAGATTTGGAAAAACTGGCAGTTTTCAGAGCAGTTAAAGCTTTGGAATCATCTGATATTGTAATTCTTGTGATCGATGCCGATCTGGGAATTCACGATCAAGATGCCAAACTCGCTTCTTTGATAAAAAGAAAAGGAAAAGGATTGATAGTACTTTTCAACAAGTGGGATCTGGTAACCGGCAAGGAAGCCCAGAATAAGCTGGCTGAAGACTATGAATACAAACTTCGCTTTGCCACCTGGTGCTATAAGCTTAACACCAGTGCCAAAACCGGTCGAGGCATCAGAAAAATCTTCCCCATAGCAGCCAAAATTGATCGAGAACGAAAAAAACGCATCAGCACCAGCAATCTGAATAAATTCCTCGAAGATACCATTGCCAACCATCACCCCCCTTATGTTGGCAAAAAACCTTTAAAATTTTACTACATTACTCAACCTCAAACTTCTCCGCCTGTTTTTATCATCCATGTAAATCGCCCTGAGAAAATTCCGAAAGACTATAAACGATACATCATCAACGAAATCAGGAAAGCCTTCGGATTCCGGGGAACCCCTATCAAGGTCTTCTACAGGAGCAGCCATGACACAGAAAACCAATAAACTGATTATTCTCATTGCTTTGAACCTGGGATTATCTTTATTTGCCTGCAAACCCAAACCTAAAGTTGTCGTCAAGGCAAAAAGAGTTTTTGTCAACAAAATAACTCTGAACAAACTTTTTCTTACTGCAAGATATGAAATAAAAAACCCCCATCCTGTTGCTATTACTATTGTATCCGCAGATCAACAATTCAAACTCGATCAGAAAGACATTTCAACGGGTAAATTAAATAAAAAAGTCAAAATTCCCGCTAAAAATGCGGAAAATATTGATATTAAAATGGAGATCGAACTCAAAAATTCCCTAAAACCTGTGGCTAAACTTGTTTTGGGTAAAAATGTAGATTATTCCCTGGATTCAATCTTTAAAATCAAAACTCCGGTTGGCACTGAAACCAAAAAAATGCTGAGGGAAGGAGTATTCCATCTACCCCTCAAACCCGGCGGTGGTTTGGTGGGAATTAAAAATCTCAAACTCGAAAATAGTAAAATCAAAATGGAACTCCTGATAAAAATACCTCTTCCCCGGGTGGAACTCATGGAAACAACCATGGTTCACTATAATTTTTCCATCGAAGATACTAAAATCTCATCTGGTAAATTCAAGTTGAAAAAAGATGGTAAAAGTGACTTTCAAACAGTTAGAATTCCTGTCCAATGGCCATTGGACAAAGCTGCTGGCTGGGGCATAAAGTCCACTTTGAACAAGGTTAATTACCAATTTAAACTGAATTTTGATCTTGGAAAAGAAACTGAATTTGTAATCGAACAAAAAGACAACTTCAACTTGAAAAAATTATCCCCCTCCTCTATTTTAAAAAAATTAATCAGCCAATAACCCTCAACCATGACAAAACTCTGTTCCCAAATATGGTGACGGGATTATATATCAAAACGTTGCATAATGTGCCAAAATTGTGGAGGATGAAAGCAAAGGTTTCAATTTCCGTCACCAGACGATGACATCCATTTTTGGGATGGGAACTACTTAGTTTCCATCCCAGAAGTGGTGTTTTTGGCTGGTGAAGAAATTTGGCTCAGATGCACGGAATAACTTCGCAGATATAGCCACAACTATTTCTAGAAGTTATGACAAAGCTGATGAGTCAGATTTCCGTTGCCAGACGATGACATCCATTTTTGGGATGGGAACTACTTATGAAGGAGCATCATAAAGAGGAGCGGCATATTCGGGCTGAACTGCATCATCATCTATGTCATCTGCATCCTGAGCTGCATCCTGAGGGGCTCCGTAAAGAGTATTGATCTCATCCATTCCTCCATCATCAGGAACTCCATACAGTTCATTGTTGTTGTTGTTTACGTTGTTAGTGTTGTTAGTGTTGTTAATATTATTCATGTTGTTTTGGGCAGCATCGTTTTCATCAACAATTGGAGGTTCACAGCCCAAAGTCGCCAATCCCAAGCCGGCACTCAACATGGTTGTGGTAATCCAGCTTGGCAGAGCTCTTTTTCGACGATGATTGCTTTTAGCATGTTTTTTAAGAAATTTTTCAATCTTTTTGTGATAATTTTTGTTTTTCATGATACCTGAGTTCCATCCATGGGGTTTTTCAAATTATTTTTCACATATAAAAACACTATAACATCCTTTTTAATCTTTTTCAGCTTCTCACTACATTTATCTTCTGCAAACTGATTGGCCAATCGACATCCACAATCCTGAATCAACTACTTAGTTTCCATCTCAGAAGTGGTGTTTTTGGCTGGTGAAGAAATTTGGCTCAGATGCACGGAATAACTTCGCAGATATAGCCACAACTATTTCTAGAAGTTATGACAAAGCT
>JAWLEA010000033.1:17210-26614 GCA_041686345.1 Polyangia bacterium
GATGAGTCAGATTTCCGTTGCCAGACGATGACATCCATTTTTGGGATGGGAACTACTTAACAGTTCAAAAGACAAAAATCTGATTGAACAAGCTTCTTGGTTTTTGATTTTTTTTCGAAAAATTAACAGAACACTTGACATACAGCAATATTTAATCTAAATCCTTTCCCTGCTTTAAGCTATTGGACTTTCCTTCTCAAAACTAACCCGTTTTCCTGTTGAATTACAGTCCTATTATGCTTTAACTTGTTTATTTTTAAGGCTATTTTACTAATACTCCAAAAATAGTTGTCAAGTGGAAATCTAATTCAATTGAATAAAGATTCCAGATATTCTGGAGAATAACTATGATGAACAGAACATATAATGCAAAGCCCGGTGAAGTTGAAAAAAAATGGTTTATAGTAGATCTGGAGGGACAAACTGCAGGGAGAGTTGCTTCCAAAATAGCTACTCTGCTGCGAGGAAAACATAAGCCTCAATTTACTCCCCATGTAGATACAGGAGATTTTGTTATTGCCATCAATGCGAAAAAAATCAAATTTTCCGGTTCCAAATGGCAAAATAAAAAATACTATAACCACAGTCAATATCTTGGCAGCCTCAGAACTTATTCAGCTCAGGAAATGCTGAAAAGAAATCCTGAAAAAATAATCAAAGATGCTGTTCGAGGAATGTTGCCCAAAACCAAACTGGGAAACAAAATATTTAAAAAGTTTAAAGTTTATGCAGACGACAAACATAAACATGCTGCTCAACAACCTGAAAAAATCGATCTTTCGGAGATTAAATAATGGATAATGAAAAAAGATTTTACGGTACAGGACGAAGAAAACGCGCAGTTGCAAGAGTATGGCTCAAGCCAGGAACCGGCAAATTCAGCGTTAACGGTAAAGATCAAAAAGAATATTTCAACAGAGAAACCTTAATCATGATTTCTTTGCAAGCCCTAGAATTGCTTGATCTTATCGATAAGGTAGATATCTATTCCACAGTCAAAGGCGGTGGTACCTCAGGCCAGGCGGAAGCCCTGCGTCATGGAATAACCAGAGCACTTATGGAATACCAGCCAAAATACAGAGCAAAACTTAAAAAAGCAGGCTATATCACCCGTGATTCCCGTGAAAAAGAAAGAAGGAAATACGGACAAAAAGGTGCTCGAGCCAAGTTCCAATTCTCCAAAAGATAAAAACAGGCTTTTGCTCTATATCTTTCCCCTCCTTTACAGGCAAAGTGCCATTTTTTACAATTAGTTCCAATTTTTGTAAAATGAATCCCCAATCCAGAAATTATACCTAGTTCCCGTCACAGAATGGGGGTTATTGACTGAATGAGAAGTTTGCCTCAGATGCGCGGAATAACTTCGCAGTTAGTTCTCGTTTCAGTATACTGCTTATTGGCTGCGGCTGAAGTTGGATTGAGATGCGCGGAGTAACTTCGCAGACATAGTAGACACTATTTCAAGAAGTTACGACAAAGCTGATCAATCCAAATTCCGAGCCGCAGACTGTGACCATTTATTCTGAAACGAGAACTACAAGTTGATACTATTTCAAGAAGTCATGACAAAGTTGATGAGATAAAATTCCGCGTTCAGACGATGACCTTCAATTTTGGGACGGGAAGCAAATATATATGAATTAAGGATATTGAAAATAAGGGTTGACTTGAACCTGTTTTTACTGTTAGACAACTCTAACAGTATCTGGATCATTACCGGATATTAGTACTCTGGGCTTAAAAAGGTCAACAGGTATTTTGATGGCAAACAAAAATCCACACAGAACAATTCTTCTGGGAAATAAAAAATCTGGTAAAACTCAAATTGTCGAATTGATTACCCCCCTGAATCCGGATTCTGTTTCTTCAGGAACGGTAAATCTTGAAATTCATTACATAAATAACAATATTTTTTCCAAACATTCTAATCAGAATAAAGATGTTGAAATTGTCGATACTCCCGGCATTAACACTCTTTTTTCTCAAAATAAAGAAGGCCACCCTACCCGAAAAGCTCTTTTTCTTCAAGAATACGACTCTATCATCTTTGTAATTGATCCTTTACGGTTAAAGAGATCCCTCGCTCTTTTGCTCCAGGTTTCCCTGATCAAAAAACCATTAAGTGTAGTTTTCAATGACAGAAATAGTGATTTTTCAAAATCCATCCAAGCTTTCTCTCAACTTTTCAGTTTGAAAACTTTTGCTTTTTCCAGTTTGAAAAACAACAAGCAACTTTTCAATCCCCTTTTTTTTGAAGCTTCTTTACCCAAACTTCCCGAAAATTCATTTTATCAAAAAGTTGAACTCTATTCTAAGATAATTGAAGATTCACCCTTTCAATTCAACCAGGAAGAAAAATGGAAAATAATGATGGGGCTGGGGCAAATCCCGGAAATTTTGGATGAATTAAAATCTAAAGATCCTCAACTTTTCTTCTGGATAACCAGAACCATAGCAGAAAAATCAAAGAATAATTATTTTGGACGCACAGATCTTGCCCTGACCGACAGTTCTTTTTCCGGAGCATCTGAAATTCAAGAGTTTATTCTTGCCAAGAAAAAAGTGAAAAAGCAATTTTTCCAAAAAACAGGAGAATTGCTTACCAAACCTCTTACCGGGCTACCTTTTGCTTTTTTGATTCTTTACCTTATGTACCTCTTTGTAGGCAAATTCGGAGCAACCTTTTTAGTTGATTATCTTGATAAAAACCTCTTTTCTGCTTTTCTTCTCCCGGCAGTGGACTACCTGGTCAGTTTCATTCCCGTTGCCTTTATTCGGGAAGCTTTCATGGATCCTAATTTTGGTATTTTTCCAACAGCTATCTTTTTAGCTTTTGGTCTTGTGTTTCCGGTTATCATAACCTATTTCTTTTTTATTGGCATCCTGGAAGAGATGAATTACTTCCCCAGACTTTCTGTCCTGCTGAATAATTCCATGAAACCAATGGGGTTGAATGGTAAAGGAGTAATGCCTATCCTGATGGGCTTTTCCTGTATTACAATGGCTCTAATAACTACCAGGGTTCTTGACACCAAAAAAGAAAAGATAATTGCTTCCCTTATCCTCCTGCTTGGGATTCCTTGTGCTCCTCTGCTTAGTACAATGTTCCTGATTCTGGGAAAAATGAACTGGACAGCAACCCTTTTTGTTTTTGGCTTTATCTTTATTCAAATCGCTTTGGCAGGTTTCTTTACCAATAAAGTATTGCCGGGACAACTTCCGGCTTTTATTACTGAAATTCCTCCTTTAAAACTACCTTCCGTTTTATCAGTAGCTAAAAAGTCATTGTTCAAAGCAACGTATTTTATTAAAGAAGCACTGATGTACTTCATACTTGGCTCTTTTGTTTTGTTCTTGGCCCAAAAAGCCGGACTGCTGATCTGGCTTGAACAAGCAACAGCACCTTTGGTAACAAAATTCTGGGGCTTACCAAAAGAAGCAGTTCAAGTACTTATTAAAACTTTTATTCGCAGAGAAAATGGTATAGCTGAACTTGTCAGAATAAAACATCTATTTTCAAACACTCAGGCAGTTTCAATGTTGATTTTGATGACTATTCTCATACCTTGCGTCAACTCTTTGCTTATCCTTTTCAAAGAAAGGGGCATGAAAATTTCCTTTTCAATTCTTGCAATTATTCTTGTTTATTCAACCTTGACTGCTGGAGGACTCAATCTTCTCTTTAGTCATATTTCCTTCAACTTTTAATTATTATGCAAAACAAAGATACCAAAATAGATGAAATTCTGGAATCCTTATGGGAATGTAAAGAAAAAGAAGGTTCAACTATCAGTCTGGAAGAAGTCCAAGATCTGTGCAAAATACAAATAGAAAACGACCTTCTGGAAAAGATGGCTTCCAAAAAATTGATTAACTTGGATAAAAACAAGATTTCTTTTACCAAAAAAGGGCGAGAGCGAGGCAGATTAATCATCAGACGCCATCGCCTCACTGATGTCCTTTTATTTCATATATTGGGTTATCAGGAACACTCTCGCCGGGAAAAGGTTGCCTGCAAAACTGAACATAACCTTCAGCCTGAAATGGTTGAAGGCATTTGTACACTTCTGGGTCATCCTACAATTTCTCCCGATGGAAATAAAATCCCGCCTGGTAGTTGTTGCCTGGAAAAACAAGGTAGATTTGAAGCTACTATTGTCGATCTTACCCGATTATCACCCGGAGAATCAGGAACCATAGCTTATCTGCTACCGGCAAATCACCAGAAATTTGACAAGTTAACTTCTTTTGGGCTTCTGCCGGGAGCATCTCTTACTTTAATCCAAAAAAGTCCCGCCTATGTAATTGTAAGTGATAATACCGAGATAGCCCTGGATGCAACTTCAGCCTCCGAAATATATATTTCCAAGAATGAAGAAATTTCTATTGAAACCGAATCTGAAAAAAAGAAAAACAAACCCACAAAACTCTCATTTTTGAGCAGACTCATGGCAAGGATCTTCAAAAGCCATTCTCGATAATGATTTGTTGATTTCCGACAGGACTTGATTCTCACCAATACCCACCTGAATCATCATTATCTTTAAATAAGGATCTTTTTTTCTAATAATTTTTTTCTGAATTGTAAAACCGTCTTTTTTTTGAATTTGCTTATCACCTTTATTTATCCAGCCTTCATCTCCCAGATTGAAAAATTTTTCCAGTTTGACCTCCGGATCATCGGTGGAAAAGAGCAGAACAACATCTTTTTTATTTTCTGGGATTTTTGATTTCAAACTAACCAGAACAATATCTCCCTTATTTTTTACAGGAAATTTTTTAACTACAATTCTGTAATTCAGGGGATAGTCGAAAATATAGTCAAAAGCATAATTGAAAAATCTGAATTGATTACCTTGCTTCCAACTGCCTCCAGCCACCGTTTTCAGCAATTTTGACCAACTACCTCCCTTTTGTTTGAGTTTGGTCCAAATCCGACAAAAATATTTGTTTACAATTGATTTTTGTTTGGATGGAAGAGGTAATTGCAAAATTGAAAGCAATTGTCTCATGGCTTTCTGGTAGTATCTTTGGGAATAAAGTCTGGAAGCCAGCAGGGAATCAATTTTCCAAGTTTCAATAGCCGGTGGATAAAATATTTCAGGGGATAATTTCGCCGGAACAACCAAATTTCCTTCTTTGTCAATTTTCCAATGACGACCGTAATAATCGCTGATTTGGGAAATATTTTCCCCGGTGACTCTGGAATTGCTTTTTTTGCAATTTATCCTGAGACGCAATTCTTCAACCACTTTTCCGTCAGGCCCCTGGGTCAAACGAGAACTCAACCTGCCGAAATCACATCCATGGAGATTTTCCTGATTTTTTAAAATAACAGGTTGTCGGGGTTTTGAGTTGATACATCCCAAAAAAAGAAAAATCGTAAAAACAATTGAAAATATTCTCAAAATAATCTTTATCCCCTCTTTTTCTACAACCAGGGGCTGTAGAAAAATATATGCGTTTTTTTAACCAACACTTAAAAATACAGTTGGAAATCAAAGTCTGTTGCCTGAAATGAGCTTGGTTTTACCAATCATGAGTGGTTAAAACACAAACAAGGATTAAACAACAGTTGCTTTTAAAAATATAAAAATTTTTTGTAAAAAATAAAAGCCCTTGTATTATAAGGCTCGATTCAGGCTAAGATTTAATCTTCAATCTGCCCGAATTTTAATCAACATAACAAAAACCAGATAATTCTGGCAACAAATATTACATGAATAATTCACACCTTATCAACAGCAATATTTTTAACATCCTTAAAGAATTTCTTGAACACACTTTGGGTACTATAGGCTTTGACCGGTTTAGAGAACTGCTTCCCACAACGGAAAGATTACTTTTATACAAGGATTACCATGAAAAAACATGGATTAACGCACGTTCTTTCTCCATAATTCTGGCAGCAATAGATATCCATTTAACTCACCAGATTTCAGGATTTGGTGTTCAATTCGGCCGTTATCTCATCAATGTGAACAAAAAAAACTTTGCTGATCAACTTGACACTAAAAATGGAAAACTTGGTCTTGAGCTTCTTCAAGATATTTTCAATTGGAATTCAGAAAACAGTCCAGATTTTTTCAAAACCTGCAATTATCTCTTTCAGATGCTGCAAGAAAATAAAAACTGGTTCAAACCTTTCAAGATCATCCAAGGTGACAAAATAACCGAAGATGAATTTCATATTATTTTAGAAAAAAGACCGGTTATTATTCCCCTCTTTTGTGAAGTTTTCATCGGGTTTCTGCTGGAACTGCTTAACATGCTCAAAGCTGGACACATAACGGTAATGGAAGAACAATGCATAACTGAAGGACACGATGCTTGTGTTTTTTCACTGTTCAAAGAAAGCAGCCAGGTGGATTTTATTTGACTGGAACTGATATAAACCTGAATTTCTATTCCAGTCTGCTCAATTTGGAATAATCAAGATAAAAACCACAATTCAAACATTTACATTCAGAAAGAACAGTTGGTGATTTATCCGGCAATTTGATTTCAGCTGAAGATTTGGAAAGATTGGCAGGATTTATTTTTAATTTGTAAGTATGGAGCTTTCTATTTCCCTTGTTATCTATGATTGTACGCAATTGATGGGTATGTACTCCATACTTTGACAGAATTTTATTGGTGGAAAATTCTTTCTCCACTAATTTCAATTTTTTGTCTTTAAAAACTTTTCGGCCATTGCGATAACCGCTTTTACTCCAGGAAAATTCAACTCTGGTAATTTTATTCTCCAGAGTATTCTTGTAAACTACATATTTAAGTCTGCCATCAGGGTAATAGCTCTGAAAGCTTTCAGTGTATTTATTATTCCAAGCATCGGTGGCCAAAGTTGGTTTACCTTTTTCATCAACTGCTTTTTCCTCTACCACCTTTCCTCCTGGATTACGCTTGAGATGCACAATTACTGTTTTTTCAGGAGTCTCAATCTTTCTTTGTTGCAAAAGTCCCTTTTTATATTTCCTGCTCACCTTTTTCTGTAAAACCCCTCGTTTAAAACGAGCTGTATAAGTGAGATTTGCCCGGTCAAATTTTCTGTGCTCCTTGAAAATGGATTTTTCTCCTTCTTTAATTTTCATTGTAATGGACTTAACCCAACCACCTTGATGATATCTCTGAATAACTTCTCTGCTCTTATCTTCAAGGGGCCACTTTTCCAACTGCTTAATTTTGTAGCCTGAGTCATTATAGTCGTAATCAGAACGATAAATAAGTTTGTTCTTTTTACCGTATTCCTGCTCCGATATCAGCAAATTATCCTTGTTGTAGGCATAAGTTATTTTGCCGATGGCTCTATTCTTTTTCTTGCCCGGAGGAGCACAGGCGCTGCATTGAGTTTTGTTTTTTGTCAAAGCGGGTTTTCCATCTGGATAAAACCATTGCTTTTCAACCAATCGTCCTTTTTTATCATATGAATACCGGATAACGGAACCATCTTTCATTTCTTCTGGATTTGGAGGAGTCCCGTCCAATTTCAAAACCTGTTCCTTGATTAACTTTCCCTGGTTATCCCTGGTATACCGAATCAATTCACCATTTTTGCCATTGCTTATTTTTTTTTCTGCCAAAAGTCCCCTGTGATCGTAAGTATATTGACGAGTTATTTTTTCACCGGTTTTACTGAAAGTTATTTTGCGAGATTCTACCTTGTTTCTGGTTCCATAACTTATTTCTTCAATATCCACCGGTTGTTCCAGATATTTTCTTTTCAACCGTGAAATTCTGCCCAGTATGTCATATTTTATCTCAACCTTTTCCAGAGCCGGTAACTGGGTAGAAACTTTGGCTGAACCATTTTCTCCATAACAGGAAAAGTTGTGAATATTACCTCTGTACTTGATATATTTAGAGATAAGATCACCTTTCTTGTACTCAATTTCATCTTTCTCCAATATTTTCCCAGTTCCACTTTTTACCAGATGATAAACTCTCTCTCCTTGTTTGTTATACCGATTTTTTTCATGTTCAACCAGGCGATTCCCTGAATATTTTTTCTGTTCAAGCAGGTTTTGAAATTTATCTATTTCAAATTCAAGTCGATATTTAACCCCTTCTTCGGTAAGAGCAACACCTTTGCCCCTGTATTTGTCAAGATACTCATAATCAGTTCTGCTTTTGACACTTTTATCGTGGTAGTAAAAAATTATGGATTTTTTTCTGCCCAAATTATCATATTTTATCTTCCTGTATTTTACCGTTGCTCCTCCCGGATGCATTTTATGAAGTTGATGGTGAAATTCACCATTTTTGAAAGTTCTCTCTATTTTTTCAATTCCTTTGGGTGCTCCGTAACGCGTAAACAAACGGCGTTCATTAATCAGACCACGCTCATCAACCTTCAAATGAGATTTTTCTTTTATGAAATCGAATTGATTCAACACTTCTTCCTTCAATTTACCTTTATCGGATTTCTGCCAGCAGCGTCGATCAATCTCAAGACCGTGATGATCATAAAAGCGTGCACAATTTTTGGAATTTTTGTCGTAATATTCAGTTCTGGAATTGCCGGACAATTGGAGATCTCGGTACTTGATCCGATTGATTTTATCTTTTTTATAATCAAACTTCCACTTTTTGCTTATTTCACCTTCAAGATCAAATTGCAACAGTTTGAAAAGACGCCCTTCTCCATCATAATGAGCCTCAACAGAAGATGAATGCTCTTCAGATTTTTCCACAGGAACAGGAACTCCACGGTAGTCATTGAGGACATAATTGTATTTTTTAACAGTTGTACCAGCATCATCCGAAACAGGTTCTTTGCTTTGCTTTTCTTTTTTTTGTGAATCAGCCTCATTCCTTCCGCAAGCTGCAAAGAAAATAGCAAAAAATATAAAACGCCAATATTGTGCAAGATTTTTCATAATATGATTAGACCCAAAATAAATTAACCCGAAAAATTCGAGCGATTCGAAAACTTTGACTCACTTTTTTAAATAATTTTCTCCAATGAAAGAGTTCTGAATCTGTGAATAAGTAATATCTGATTCTCGTCCCGAAGATAAAATAAAAGACAAAATATGACAAACCTTTTTACCTTCAACAGTTGATTCAATTTCGTGGAAAAACCGAAAATCAACTACAGGTTGGGAATCATACTTTATCTTTCTGCATTTCTACCCTCCCCTTAAAATTTACTTTTCATTTATACTGGATGTCCGGAGGTAATTCCAATTTGATATTTTTTGAAATAAGAGCAAGGGCCTTTTTAATTTTTTCATTCTTTACCTTTTCAGGTAAAGCAATCCGCAACTCGATAAAAAAGTCACCATTCCCTTTCTTTGACTGCACTCCGTGACCTTTAACCCTGAGACTGGTTCCGCCCTGAGAGCCCGCAGGAATAGTGAGTTTAATCTTTTTTCCCAAAGGAGTTTTCAAACTCACCTTGCATC
>JAWLEA010000169.1:0-6091 GCA_041686345.1 Polyangia bacterium
CCGGTGGGAAAAACAACGGGTTCTTCACTTCTCGTCCAGTTGCGACCATCACTGCTGTCGGCTCTGCCAATTCCTTCCCCATCTCCTATTTCATAAAACATGACATAATGGTTGTTATCGAGAATAATAACCGATGGGGACCCAACCTTGTAGTTGTCACTGGCAACACTTTCCACAATAGGAGCAGGAGGATTCATGTTCCAGTTTTTGGCGTCATAACTCTGGGCTCTGAAAATCATGCGTCGATCGGTACTCCCCTGATCAATTTCCACATACATGAAATAGTTGTTGTCAACTCTTCTGACTACGGAAGGCTCTCTCACTATCCGGGGCTCCATCTGAATGACACATTCTTCGTCATCATAACATTGATTGTCGTGTGAACAGGGAACAGTTATGCACCTGGCCAGTGACTTGGAACAGAGTTCTCCTGTTTCACACTCGCCGTCAACTATACACATCTTCTGACAAACACCCAACTCACACCGAGGATTGCTGCCGGGACAATCACAATCGGTTTCACATCTCAATGCGCACCGGTTTTTGTTGAAATCACATACATAATTTCCGGGACAATCATCATTGCGAGTGCAGAATTTCACTGAACACACTCCACAAACACAAAGGGAGCGACCCTGGCAATCTGAATTGGAATAACATGTTTCCGGGGAAGGACTATCTTTCTTTTGACAAAATCCCCCGAGATCTTCCTGGGGGGAAGCAATGCGATGTGAGCCCATGCAGATTTCAACGGGTCCCATTTCTTCATAAGGAGCAGGAGCCTGGGTGAGATATCGACCGGAATAATCATCTTGATCCCCCAGAGTGCATGAAGTAAACAATACAATCAATAAAATTGAATATTCAAGAACAAAACTGGAACCAGAAAATTTTGAAAAAGATAGAAATTTCATACTAAAAATCCATTTTAAAACCAATTGACAAATGATGAATACTGCCACCGTATTGAACAGAGGGCAGAGTCGAATTATTCTTCCGGGCTGTCCTCGAAACCAGATAATGGAGTTGATAAGACAACCCAAATTGAACCGGATAAGGCAGAATTGCCGGTCCTTTGAAATCAAAACCCATACCGGCAGCAAAAACATGGCGGTTGTTGTCCATCAAGGTGGAAAAACCAACCTGATTAGGAACCGGGGTAGGATGGTATCCATAACCTGCCCTGAGCATTACTTTTTGAAAAACCAATTCCAATCCACCGGAAAAAGTAAGAATATCCCTGAAATTGTCGTCAGGCAAAATGGCTTCAACCAAAGGAGGATTGATCCCCAGATCAACCAGAATCTTCATGGTGGAGAAACCGGCATCAAACTGGGACCATTGTTCCCAGGACAGGTCAAAGAAGAGATTGTGTTTTTCAAAAAAATTAAATGCAATCCCCGCCCTGAGTTTGCGCGGAGAAAAATGATCATGCATTCTGAGGGCGATAATCGTATCTCCTGTAACAATTCCGGCTACATCAACATCAGCCATGACATTCATATTGAGATTGAAATGATAAGGTTCTCTGTAGAAAAAACCCAGTTTGCACTTGCGCAAGAAAGGGAGGTGTTTCGGGGTAATAATCAGTCCGCCAAAAGGAATAATCCGATAGGGAATAGAGCTGCTTATTTCCATCTCTCCTATTTTCTGACCGGATTTGGAACCAACTTTGAGATGGAATTCTTCTCCGTCAAAATCCATCATGATTGCCGCCCCCAAACCGATACTCAACCAGTCTAAAGGTGCAAATGCCAATGCTGCTGCAGTTTCCAAGCGATGAGGATAATTGTCAAATCTGATAAAGCGAGGTTCGGAAGCAGGAATTGCCTGCATTCGCAAAATCATCTGGTCAGGCAAATGAACAGTCAGTCCGAGGCTTATCTTCTTACCGAAGAGTTGAGGAAGAGACAAAGCAATACCCAGATCAAAACCTCGATAATCAAGTACGTTGGCGTCTTTACCATTGACTGCAAGCCCCATGTAACCATAAGAATAGGAAAAACCTGCCACTATTCCGGGAATATGAGTAAGAGCAGCGGGATTATTGACTGTTGCATCCGGTCCGGAAGGCATGGTTATCCCTGAAGAACCGGCTGTTGATTTGGCTCTTTGGCCAATCTGGAAAAGATCCGAGGGTTTGGAAGCCCACAAAGAAGTAAACGACAAACCAAAAGCTGTAAAAAATATTACTCCGGATAGAAGCCTTTTCATTGGCGCACCTCCAAAGTTATTCCTGCGGCAAAAACACCACCGCCCGAACTAATAGAAGGATAACCGGGATTGGTTGTCTGAAACCCCCAGGTTGATTCATCATCTGGTACACAATGAACTTCATCAGATAAAACGGTTGAAGATGAAGCCGGGATTGAAGTTCCACAATCGGCATCGGTAGTCAAAATGTTTTTGCGATGGGTAGAACCAAGGAGATGGATATAGCGCAAATGACCATGCAAAAACAACCTGGTTGACAATTTCCAGGTCAAACCCATGGTTAATTTTAATTTGTGGGTATCCAGAAGATTGGTTTTTCCGGTCTGTTCGGGCAGCATTTTGTTTTCAAAACCAACTCCACCCCTTAAAATAAATTTGCCATTGAGCTTGTAACTTCCCCCGATAAGAAAAGCCATTGTATTGTTGAATTTGGTTTCCGGTAATTCACCCACCAGGGAACCTACTAAAGGAAGCTGGCTTCGCATGCTGACCAAAGGAGTTGAATAAAAACTCCAGAGGTATTCGATCAAATTAAACTGAATGGAATACTTTGGTTGTTTCCAGACCATCCCCCAACTTAAGGTGTGAGGAGAATAAAGTGCTTTACCCTTGAGATCCAGGTTTATATCAGTGCCAGCTATGTGATTGAAGGACACATTGTGAAAATCTAGCCCAAAAGCCTGACGATAGGAAAAACCAAAATGCAGGCTTTTGTAATTATAGGCTATGCCTCCATTGACGGTGGTTTTACCCTGAATTTCCTCGAAAACTCTTGCTTCCACACTGCGGGTAGCCCCTTCCCTGCCGATAATTGCCCCTTCCAGAGCTGCAAAATAATTGACTCCTACACCAAAACTCAATTTGCCGGCGGTTGGGGAGTCAAAAAGTATATAACTGAATCCAGGAATCAACACCAGTCTCTGGGATCTGTTTTCAAAATAGGGATAAGCGGGATCCGAAGGCAACCTCATTTCAATTCTGGTCATCTCTGCCAAAGGAGCAACAGCAAAAAAACCAAATTGAATTTTATCCTCCAGAAAACCCTTGAAAGGAGAAGGGAAACTGATACCGAAATGAGAATACCAACTATCTCTAATGGAACGATTTCCTGCAGGAGTCTGCAAAGCTGCCTGCTGAAAAAGCAAACCTCCCATGATGGATAATTTGGGAGTAAAGGAGAGCCGAGCCGGATTGAGGAAAAGAGCATCAGCCTGATCAGTTGAAGCAACCCCGGTATCAGCCATGGCAGCCGACTTGGAACCTGCCCCGAACAGATCTACCGGATTAGCCTCGGCCAAATGGGGTAAAAACAGATTGAGCAGCACCACAAATGCAATAATATTAAAAAGATTTAGTGATTTTGTAATTTTAGCTGAAACCATAGAAAGATGAATTTCCAGTATTTAGTTTTCATCAAGGTGACAAAGATATTTAGTTCCCATTCCAGAAGTGGTGTTTTTGGCTGGGGAAGAAATTTGATTGAGATGCGCGGAGAAACTGCGCAGACATAGTTTCCACTATATCAAGCAGTTACGACAAAGCAGATTAATTCAATTTCCGTCGCCAGACGATGATATCCATTTTTGGGATGGGAACTATTTAGTTCCCATCCCGGGAGGGGAACGAACGAAGTATAACAGGAAGTAAAACTTAAGAAAAGACTTTATTATCAGATACTTTTGACACACTGCGTCATTGCTCTCTAAAAAGTTTTGGCCCTGAAATACTAATTTTTAAATTTTGTTTTAATTAAAATGAATTAGGAAAAATTTGAGAAGATCAAGGAGAAGAGAAGGGAAAATCAGATCGGGAAAAACTAATTGATGATTCTGGCATTGAGCCAAAGTTTTTTCTTGTTCAGTTCAACCAGAAGTCTAGTGGAATTTTGATTTTGGTTTTTATCAAGTTTGAATTTGAAGATAAAACCTTTATTACCGGCTTCGGTTTTGTCTAGTAAAACCTTTTGGCCGGTTGCATCAAGCAGGTAAAGAGAAGCTTCTCCGGAATCATATAAAGTATTTCTGACATTGAGCATATGATCTTTTCCCGCAACGAGTTGTACAGGCTGATCCTGGCCGGTGTTTTGACCAAGCGTTGAACCTCCGCCTGATTCATACCAGGCTCCGGTGAGACCGTCTACCAACAGAGCGACCAATCCGGGAACAAGAGCGGGAAGCAGCCAGAGGCAATCCATGACTACAACAGCAACATCTAGTTTTCCACTTTTTGCTCCGCCTGAACGTCTTTCAGGATAGAGAATATAGCCGCAAGATGCGGTAAAAGCAAAAACAGTAATAAAAACTAAGGTAAAAGCAGTTTTCTTTAGACCTTTAAACATAAATAAATCCTCTCGAATAGTCAGTTCCCGACCCAAAAAGGAAGGTCATCGCCTGGCGATGGAATCTGGCTTCATCTGCTTTGTCGTAACTGCTTGATATAGTGGCAACTATGTCTTCGCAGTTATTCCGCACATCTGAGGCAAACTTCTTCTCCAGCCGAAAACACCACTTCTGGGATGGGAACTAGTTAAAAAAAAAGAAGTAAATCATATAATTCATTTTCAGATTGTAGCTTGTTTTGTTGATTATAAATAATATACTTAAAAAGTCAATCAATAAGGTGTTTTTTGATAAAAATAATGGAAAACACCTCGGATAGTTCAGTTTTTTTTCTACTTTATAACAAAATCCTTGATATTTTGATTTTTATGGTTACAAATGGTAGGAATTTTCTAACGGGATCCAGATTGTTCTGCACTAATTCATTCTCAATCCATCCGGCAAACAGCATTTTCCCTGTTACACCGCAATTTCAGCCGGAGCAGTTAACAACGATTTCCGTAAAAGGAGTATGATATCCTATGATGTGGATTTTTTCGATTATAGAAGTTTTACATGTAATTCTCTGTTTAATGCTCATAGTTCTTGTCCTGTTGCAATCTGGGAAAGGTGGAGGAATGGGCGTGGCCTTCGGTGGTGGCGGCTCAAATAATATGTTTTCCTCTTCTGGTGCAGGCAATTTTGTTTCTCATCTCACCACCATTGTAGCCGCTTTTTTCATGATCGGTTCCATGAGTCTTTCCTGGGCTTCTTCAAGAGCAGGAAGTGACCGCCTTAAAGATGCTTCCAAAGAAATAAAGACCGTTAATCAGGCTCTCAACGAAGAACTTGGATCTGAAAGCAGTGATGCCACTGGTGTAAATCAAGAAAAATCAGATCTGCAAAATGAAATGGACAGTAAAGATTCCGAGCCGGCAGATAATGAAACTAAAATTCCAGCCGGGGACACCAAAACAGCAACTCCGACAAAAAACCTTGAAACCGAAGACGGCAGTGCTGCCGCAACTGAAAAACCGGAGCAGAATTCCACAACTGAAAAACCAGGATCTGATCAAAAACAGCCCGAAAATAATACAGCGACAGCTCCTGCCAAAAAGGCTGATCCCCCAAAATCAGCTCCTGTCAAAACAGCCCCTGTCAAAAAGGCTAATCCCCAAAAATCAGCTCCTGTCAAAACAACTCCTGTCAAAAAGGCTGAGCCCCCAAAATCAGCTCCCCCAAAAAAACAACCGGACTCTAAAAAAACCGACAAATAAGCTCTTTTTATCTCAACACAATTTAAACAAATAATATACGGGGTTGAACTTTTGTCATAGCGAAGTGAAGATCAACTTCAAAATCAGACAATGATTCAAACAACTATCTTGCCCGTGAATTCGGTACAAATTTCCCCTTTTGCCAATACATATTTTATTCTGGGATGGGATTAGTTAGTTCCCATCCCAAAATAGAAGGTCACTGTCTGGCAACGGAATCTGGATTCATCTGCTTTGTCGTAACTTCTTGAAATAGTAGTGGCTATATCTGCGAAGTTACTT
>JAWLEA010000034.1:0-26132 GCA_041686345.1 Polyangia bacterium
TATTTTCGAAATATTTTGAAAAAAGTTTTCATTTTTTTTGAAATTCTTTATTTTTTTGTGGATTGCAGGGAGATTGGAAAATTACATAGAGTAGTGGAGAGAAGAAAGGGGGTGATTCCTAACCCGGATCGGGATTTTTTTTAACGGATGAGGGGGGCGATTACCAGAGAAACTACGCTCATGAGTTTAATCAGGATATTCAAAGATGGACCTGAGGTGTCTTTGAAAGGATCGCCAACGGTATCGCCAGTTACTGCTGCTTTATGGGCGTCAGAACCTTTGCCACCATGATGGCCGTCTTCGATGTATTTTTTGGCGTTATCCCAAGCTCCACCGGCATTTGACTGGAAGATGGCAAGTAGGACACCGGAAACTGTTACACCACCGAGCATTCCGCCCAGGGCGTTCTTGCTGACAAAACCGACTACAACTGGAATAATTACTGCCAGGAGACCGGGAACCAGCATTTTTCTGATGGCGGCGTTGGTTGATATTTCAACGCATTTTGCATATTCAGCTTCGGCTTTTCCTTCAAGCAATCCTTTGATCTCTTTAAATTGTCTTCTGACTTCAATAATCATTTCATTGGCTGCTTCGCCTACTGCTGTCATGGCCAGAGAGGAGAAAAGGAAGGGCAACATGCCACCGAAGAATAAACCGGCCATAACGGTGGGATTGGTAATGTCAATTATTCTGATTCCTGCTTGAACTCTGAAAGCTGCAAAAAGGGCGAGGGCAGTAAGAGCAGCACTGCCAATGGCAAATCCTTTGCCGATAGCGGCTGTGGTATTACCAACAGCATCAAGTTTGTCCGTTCTGCCTCTGACTTCAGGATCGAGCTCGGCCATTTCTGCAAGACCGCCGGCGTTATCAGCTATGGGACCATAAGCATCTACTGCAAGTTGGATACCGGTAGTGGAAAGCATACCCAGAGCAGCAATAGCAATACCGTATAAACCAGCCATTTTGTAAGATATAATAATTGCTCCGCAGATCCAGATGATAGGAAGGGCGGTGGAGAACATGCCGGTTGAAAGACCAGCTATAATGTTGGTAGCTGCACCGGTTTCGGAAGCTTTGGCAATTTTGTGAACCGGTGAACGCTCTGTTGAGCAGTAATACTCAGTGGTAACTCCCACCAAAATTCCTGCAATCAAACCACCAATTGTGGCTCCGAAAATATTGAAATAAGAGACTTCTTTGATTCCAGACATTGTTATAACTTTAACTGCGTTGGGCATGAGCCACATGGAGATAAAGAAAGTTGCAACCAGCATCAGACCTGCAGCACCAAAAGTACCAATATTGAGGGCGGTCTGAGGATTGCCGTCTTCTTTGGTACGTACGAAAAAAGTACCTGCTATTGAGGCAATAATACCGGCACTGGCAAGAATAAGGGGAAGGAGAACCATGTTGAACTGGTTAGACGAAAAATTGAAAGCCAGTACCATGGCACCAATAATTGCACCAACATAGGATTCAAAGAGGTCAGCTCCCATTCCGGCAACGTCGCCTACATTGTCACCTACATTGTCAGCTATGGTTGCGGGGTTGCGGGGATCATCTTCGGGGATTCCGGCTTCTACTTTCCCCACCAAATCTGCACCTACATCAGCAGCCTTGGTATATATACCGCCACCAACTCTGGCAAAAAGAGCAATAGAAGAAGCTCCCAGTGAAAATCCGGAAAGAACTGTGATTACATTTGGCAAATCAGCCTGAGCACTACCAACCAGTCCAAATTTATAATAAAGAAGGATCAAAAGTCCCAGACCCATTATGGCCAGACCTACAACTGACATTCCCATTACAGTACCACCGGAAAAAGCTACTGCCAGAGCATCATTGAGATTATTACGAGCTGCACTGGTGGTGCGAACATTTGCTTTGGTAGCTACCTTCATGCCGATATAACCGGCCAAAGCTGAACATAAAGCACCAACAACAAAGGAAAGGGCAATTAAGGGATTGCGATAAGCAACATTGGTGCTTTCTCCCATGGCATTGGCAACACCCAGAACTACGGCTACTCCAATAACAAAATAAATAAGAACTGTGTATTCTGTTCTCAAAAAGGCCATGGCTCCATCACGGACGTGGCCTGATATTTTTTTCATCTTATCGGTGCCCTCATCCTGCTTGTTAATCCATTGAGTTTTGAAAAAAGCAAAGGCAAGGGCTACCAAGCCAATGACTGGAACTACATAAAGTAAATTTTCCATAGAACAAATTCCTCCTTTTACCCATAAATCAGGGGTAAATAATGGTCGGATTAATATTAAGGTACAAAAATTTGTTAGTTACCATCCCAGAATGGGGGTTTTTGACTGAATGAGAAGTTTGCCTCAGATGCGCAGAGTAACTTTGAAGAAAGTTCTTGTTACAGAATACAGGATATTATATGCGACTTAAGTTGGATTGAGATGCACGG
Source organism: Polyangia bacterium (assembly GCA_041686345.1). Classification (GTDB taxonomy): domain Bacteria; phylum Myxococcota_A; class Polyangia; order HGW-17; family HGW-17; genus JAQICJ01. Next base: position 2,432 of record JAWLEA010000034.1, read on the forward strand.
AGTAACTTCGCAGATATAGTTGATACTATTTCAAAAAGTTACAACAAAGCAGAACAATTCAAATTCCGAGCCACAGACTGTGACCATTTATTCTGAAACGAGAACTCTAGGTTGATACTATTTCAAAAAGTTACGACAAAGCAGATGAGGTGAAATTCCGCATTCAGGCGATGACCTTCCTTTTTGGAACGGGAACTAGTTAATAAATTTGAAGATATAATTCAATAAAAATGATTGTTACCAAATAATTTGTTAATTATCAATAATATAGAATGATAACTTTTAAAAACAACTTGTTTGTCTGTTGAAACATATGAAAACAGCCAATATTTTGCTTATATTTCAGTGAACAGATTATTGACCGTTGAAACTATTCATCGCATAGGAACAACCTTTATTCAAGACTGCTTTAAGAGCCAAAGCCGAATTATCCAGAATATCCGCAAGCTCAGATTTTTCCTGGGAACTGAATTTGCTTAAGACCCAGGAAGAAACATTTCTGTGCCCTTTTGGTCTGCCAATTCCAAGTCTCACTCTGATAAAATCTCTGGTGCCCAAATGGCTGAATAAAGATCTGAGTCCGTTGTGCCCTCCTGCTCCTCCTCCAATTTTTACTTTTATTTTGCCGAATTCCAAATCCAAATCGTCGTGGAGAACTATTATCTGTTTTGGAGAAAAATTAAAAAAATCTTGAGCTTTACGTACCAGATAACCACTTCTGTTCATATAGGAAAGAGGATACAACATATGAATTTTTTTATGATTAAATAAAAAAGAACTATACTTTCCCCCGAATTTATTTCTCCAATTTAAATAACTATCCCCATATTTATCACAGAAATGATCAAGGAGTAAAAAGCCAAAATTATGGCGGGTGGTTTGGTATTCTGGATCTGGATTACCCAAGCCAACAATCAGGTATGATGAATTTTCAGATAAATTCATAATGAATTTTCAACTTTTGAATTATTCAACTTGTAAAAATTCTCTTGATCCGGGTTCTTGTAAAAAAATTGTTGCCGGAAAATCGGTCAACTCCAAATTCAGATATGAGGTTCTGGTTGTCAGAGTGGATTATAGTTGCGGTAATACTGCTATTTTTCTGCAGGTTCACCTTCTTCAACTTCGCCTTCTTCACCTTCTTCAACTTCGCCTTCTTCACCTTCGAGAAGCAACTCTTCTTCTTCTTCTGTTTCTTCTTCAACTTCTTCTTTTGGAACATCAACAGTAAATACAGCCTGACGGGTATTAATATTGAATTCTACTTCTTCACCCAGATCTATATCTTCTACTCTGACAATATCTCCAATTTCGAGTTCGCTGACATCGTAAGTTATTGAAACAGGAATTGAACTTACCTTTGAAATAATTGGAATCTTTTTCAGAATAGTTCTAAGACGTCCACCCATGTTTTCACCGATGGATTTACCTTCAGAAAAGATGGGAATTTTGACGTTCATTTTGTCATCGGCATTTACTCTTAGAAAATCAACATGAATAATATCACCGGAAAGATCGTCAAATTGAACATCTTTGATAATAACTGTATGACTTTCTACATCTTCAACAGTTAATTTAAAGAAGGTATTTCTTTTCCTTTTTGGATCCAGTGATTTAACCAGTTCATTGGGGTCAAATTTAACCTTTATCGGATCTTTGTCTTTACCATATAGAATACCTGGAGCCAGCTTTTGTTCTCTGAGCCTTCTATTTTGATTCTTGCGGGTAACTTTTCTTTTATAAGCCTTAAACTCTCTAATTTCCATGGCTTTCTCCTAATAATCAGTCCTGAACAGACTGGCATTTTAACTGTTGAATAACAGATATTTTTGTATTTAAATTTTATTTCCCGTGGGAATATTACAGAAAAAGTGAACTTATTGAATCTTCATGATGAATTCTTTTGATTGCCTCACCTATTAAAATACCTACAGAAAGATGCTCAATCTTTTCTGTATTTTCAGCCTTTTTGTCAAGGGGGATTGTATTGGTAACCCAAACCTTCTTCAAAGAAGAATTTTCGATATTGCTGATAGCATCACCTGAAAAAACACCATGGGTAGCTACGGCATATACTTCTTTGGCACCATGCTCCATAATGGATTTGGAAGCTTTGGACAGAGTACCGGCAGTATCTATCATGTCATCGACGATGATCGCTCTTTTGCCCTCGACATCACCAACGATATTCATAACCTCAACCCTATTGGCTTCTGGTCTTCTTTTGTCGATAATAGCCAAAGGAGCCTTTAATCTCATTGAAAATTCTCTGGCTCTTTCAACTCCTCCAGCATCCGGAGAAACAATGACTATTTCTTCTCTGCTGAACTCTTCTCTGATTGCCTTGAGCAATACAGGCAAAGCAGCCAGATGATCAACCGGTATATCAAAAAAACCTTGAATCTGACCGGCATGAAGATCCATCATCAAAACTCTGGTTGCTCCAGCTACCGTTATTAAATTGGCAACTAGTTTGGATGAGATAGGAGTTCTTGGCTTTACTTTGCGATCCTGCCTGGCGTAGCCATAATAAGGTAAAATACCAACTATTTTGCCCGCACTTGCTCTTTTGAGAGCATCTATAATAATAAGCAATTCCATGAGGTTGTCATTGACAGGCTTACAAGTAGGCTGAATTACAAAACAATTAACGCCGCGGACATTTTCCTTGATTGAAACAAAAGATTCGCCATCAGAAAAATGGCTGACATTCATTGATCCTTTAGCAATTTCCAAATAGGAACATATTTCTTCTGTCAAGGCCGGATTAGAAGTACCTGAAAAAACCGCCAATGATTTAAGCATAAAATACCTCTGAAATATTATAAAGATCAGAATAAAGCGAGCTGGGCCGGAAGGATTCGAACCTTCGATGCAGGGACCAAAGCCCTGTGACTTGCCACTTGTCGACGGCCCAATTTTGCAGCTCAACTCTGGAAAAATCCAGCTTGTTCAGCCTGCAGGTGCCTTTATATAAAACCAATGATATTAAAAGTCAACCTTACAAACCAAAATATCATTTTTTTTTAATTTTCATCATATCAGAATACAAATCAATAAATACAAACATAACAATATCTTACCAATCTTTATAATCAATCCCCTGTCAATATATTTTTTATAACGAATTTTAAAACTAAACCCTTAGGGTAAATTGGAACTATTCACAATATTTTCCTTCATTTCTTCGAGCTTCAACAAAGCAGCTTTATTGATCTGACTGATTCTGCTTTGGGAGACACCCAGTCTTTCAGCCACCAATGAGGGCTTGTATCCTTGATAATATAAAAGTTCCACAACTTCCTTCTCCTTACCATCAAGTCTGGACACCATCTTTTTCAAAATTTCTATCATTTGTTTCTTTTCAGCCAATTCCTGAGTATCATAAAATTTATCGTAGGTAACTTTTTTTAAACATGATCCATATTTATCCTGTTCATAATTATTGAGAGATACAAAAGAAACAGAATTTTCCCACCGGGCAATTTCTCTGACCTTGTCAACACTTATTCCAATTACTGCGGCTAAATTGACATCGGTCAATTCGGTTCCCACCATCTGAGAAATCTTTTCACAGGCCTTTTTCAGTTTTTTTACCTGTTTTCGTTGTCCTCTGGTCAGGGGATCAGCAACTCTGAGATTATCCCTGATTGCTCCCACTACTCTTCTTTTGGCATAGGTCCAAAAACTTGTATTTCTATCATGACTATATCGATTGAAAGCTTGAACAAAACCCAGTTGAGCTGCTGAAAATATTTCTTCCCTCTTATTGTAGGGTACTTTGGAAGCATAATAACCGGCTACCTTTTTAATTTTTACCATATGTTCTTCCAGATATTTTTCCTTGTCCTTTAATTGTCTGATTTCAACAACCATAATATATCTCCTGACTCAGGAATTGTTTTATCCCTGTTAATTGCAACAAGACTTTAGAGCAATAGATGTGCCGCATAGGAGTTTTTTAATTACTCTTTTTGGAAAAATCTTTAACTGTATAAAATTGCTGACTATTATACAATTTTACCTGATAATTAATTTTAAGATTTAATAGTTATATAAAGCTACTTTTCCCCTTTATTATTTTTAAATGTACACATATGTACTATTTTATTTGAAAATTATCGAGCACAGGGATTATTTGCACATTTATGTGCAATATAACTTGGTAAAAGAATGTATTGTACATAAATGTGCAATATATTAAAAACAGAACTAAATTTGAAAGCTTTTGTGCTTGATTTTATCATTTCATCCATAGTATACCGATTTTATGAAATACAAATTATTTGCCCTTGATATAGATGGTACCGTTAAAATTCATGGTCAGCCTGTAAATCAAAAACTGGTATCCATTATTAAAACTCTGGAAAAACAAGGAATTGTCAACACCATTATCACAGGCCGCCTGCCTACAAAAATCATCAATATTGCCAGTTTTCTCAATCTACCCGACAAACGCTTTATGGCTGGGGCTGACGGGGGAGTTATCTTTAAAAATATCTCTCCTGACAAATACGAAGTCGTTGAAACCAGAATCGTCCAATTACAACATTTTGCCAAATTGCTTTTCGACAATAAAGTTCCCGGCCTGGCCTTAACCCCTCATCGTATCCTGGTAGTTGGTGATATAGACACTAAAATGCAACACTTGGCCGATCTCACAGTTTTAAAAATCGATCAGGTTAAAACCTGGACCGAAGCCGAAAAGCTGTTGCATAAAGTTGATGAACCTTTAATCGGATTAAGATTTCTCATTGACAAGATCAGGGCAAAACCACTTCTTTCCCCTTTGAAAAAGGCCGCTGCCCATAATCATCTTTTTGAAATTTTTGACAATGAAGAATTCTCCAGTTCCCATCTTGGAATAGCTCTCAAACCTGGAAATTGCCATAAAGGAACAGCTTTGAAAACCATCTGTAAACTTTATGGAATTTCTCCGGAACTGACAATATCATTCGGGGACTGGATTACAGACATCGCCATGTTTCAAGAATCCGGCTTCTCCATAGCCCCTGTTGATTCTCTTGAACTTGTTCGAAACAAAGCTCATCGGGTATCAGAATTTGGAATTGCCGACAATTGGCTCTATGAAGAAATAAAATTGCTGCTGACAGAATAATTCTTCTGAATAAAAAAATTATAATGAAGTGATATAAACTTGAGAAGGGGAATAAAGTTGGAGTTCACTTCCGGTAAAATTGCCAAAAAGAGCTTCTTCTTTGAAACCTGCCCGCACCAAAGCCGCTTTTATTTCTTGAGGATAATAGATTCTGTGAGCCAATTTGTATTCATAGGAAGGAAAATCTTTTTCATCTATCGGATCATGGTAAATATGAAGGTAGGCGATCTGTTCTTCCGGATCATAATAATTGGAAGTTGTATAATAATACCAGCACTTGTGATGGGGATGTTTAAATCTGGTTTTTCCATGGCGTTTTTCAGGATCACGCATCAACCAGCGAAAATCAGGATTGAGAATATCAAACACAAAGGTTCCTTGAAACTGCAGATGCAAACGGATATTTTCCAGAAAATTATCAAGTTCCTCATAGTTGTATAAATGCATCATAGTATTGAAAGCACACACTATGAGATTGTATTTGTTTTTTAGTCTAAAATCCTTCATGTCCCCTTGGATAAAATTGTATAAACTTTTCTTTTCTTTACCGAGAGTTGCCAGTTTTTTTTGCGCTCTGTCCAACATTGAGGAATTAAAATCAAAACCATCAACTTCAAGATTGTTTTTAACCCAGTGATACATCAATCTGCCGGTACCACAACCTATTTCCATAATCGGTCCTCCCACACTTCGACCCATATTCAAGTAAAATCGTTTGTCTTCCCGGTAGGATTTGAATTCATGATCATAAATTTCTGGATCATGATAATAATTGCAACTTCCTGTACTTATATCAAATTTGTATTTTTGGGGATTTTCGATCATTTTATGTCCGATAAAGGTGAATTATTTGATCAGGCAGGGGGAAATTTATCTGAATCAAGTGCCAGAGAAAGTACTTGTTCTATATTATCAACAGTATTTACTTCCAGTTCTTTCAAAACTCTGGAGGGAACTTCATTCAGGTCTGATTTGTTTTCACCGGGAATAATAACTTGCCCAATTCCACTGCGATGGGCTGCCAGCAATTTTTGCTTGAGTCCACCAATTTGCAAAACTCTGCCGCTGAGAGTTATCTCCCCGGTCATGGCAACATCAAAGCGAACCGGGATGTTCAAAAGTGCACTGACTATGGCCGTAGCTATGGTAATTCCGGCTGAAGGGCCATCTTTGGGGATAGCTCCTTTGGGAAAATGAATGTGAATATCAATTTCTTCAAAAAAATCTTTTTTTAAACCATAATCCATTGCTTTGGAACGGGTCCAGGATAAAGCAGCTTGAGCGCTTTCCTGCATTACTTCACCCAATTTACCCGTAAGTAGCAACTTGCCCTTTCCCGGAACAGTGGTGACTTCAGCTGTGATCAGATCACCTCCAAAACTGGTAACAGCAAGCCCATTGACAAAACCTGTGTATGATTGTTCCTTACGCCGGTTGAGGTTATATTTTTCCTTGCCCAGCCAAGTATTGACAGAATTTTTCCTGATATGAAAAGTTTTATTGGTAGATTTACTTGTAGAAATCACCATATCATAGGCTATTTTGCGACATACTGAAGATATATTGCGCTCCAGATCTCTGACTCCGGCCTCTCTGGTATAATTGTTAATCAATTTGTGAATGGCGTTTTCAGAGAAATTGATATTCTGCGGTTTTAAACCGTTTTTGTCGATCTGTTTAGGCAAAAGGTGACGCTTGGCAATTTCGAGTTTTTCCCATTCCGTGTATCCTTCCAATTCGATAATTTCCATTCTGTCTCTCAAAGCCCAGGGAATATCTGCCAGTGAATTGGAAGTGGCTATGAACATAACCTGAGAAAGATTGTATTCAACACTGAGATAATGATCAGTAAAAGTGTCATTTTGTTCAGGATCCAATACTTCCAGAAGAGCCGAAGAAGGATCCCCTCGGAAATCTGAAGATAGTTTATCTATTTCATCGAGAAGAAAAACAGGATTTGAAGATTCAACCTTGCGAAAAGATTGAATGATTTTACCAGGCATAGCTCCAATATAGGTGCGTCGATGACCGCGGATTTCAGATTCATCCTTGACTCCACCCAAACTCAATCTGACATATTCTCGACCGCATGCTCTTGCCACTGAACGAGCCAATGATGTTTTTCCTACTCCGGGAGGACCAGTAAAACAGAGTATGGGACCGGTTACCTTGCCTGATAAACTTTGGACAGCAAGATGTTCCAGAATTCTCTCCTTGGGTTTTCTCATTCCATAGTGATCTTTATCCAGAATTTTTGCGGCTTTGTGAATATTGATCTCATTATCTCTGATTTTATTCCAGGGGAGGGCGAGAATCCAGTCGATATAATTTCTGATAATGCTGGCTTCTGCACTCATGGGAGACATCAATTTTAATTTGCGCAGCTCATCGAGTACCTTTTTTTGAACTTCATCATCCAACTCTTTTTCATAAATCCGATCCCTGATCTCTTCATATTCTTTTTTTAATTCATTTACCTCAGCTTGTTCCTGCTGGGAATCAGAAAACTTGATTTCTTTCTTTTGATCAGAAAAATTGATTTTTTCGATCTTTTTGCGCAGATTTCTGCCATTTTTCAATAATTTCAACTCTTCATCGAGCAAGGAATCAATATTTTTCAGTAATAAATCCAACTTGTTCAATTCAAGTATTTTCTGAGATCTTTCCTGGCTGATATTTGGAGAAAACTGACCCATGATGACATTGCACAGATTCTGAGCCTTATTGATTTGGCTGACGGCAGTGATCATTTCCATGGGAAGTTTATCGTTGGCCTTTATAAAGGAAATGAATTTTTCCTTAATTTGGGAAACCAGAGTTTTAACAACTTCCGGTTCAACCTCCTTTGAGATAAAAGCTTCAGGAGTATATTCAACCTTGTAAAAAGGATACTCCTGAATAATATTGGTGATTTTAACCTTGATTATCCCATTTACCAAGGTTTTGAATGTCCCGTCTCTTAATCGAAACAACTGAATGACATGAGAAAGTACCCCTGTTTTGTAAATGTCATTGATATCGGGTTCCAGAATTTCCGGATCTTTTTGAGCAACAAAAAGAATGTGACCATCACCATGAAAAGCTTTTTCCATGGCCAAAATTGAACGCTCCCTGCCCACATAAAGAGGCAAAGCCATTTTGGGAAAAATCACCCGGTTTCTCAAAGGCAGAAGAGGAACTATATCAGGCAGTTCTTTATTTTCTTTCATAATAAAACCATATCAATCAAAAATAGATTTTTATTCCAGACTCAGAGACTGGAAAGAAACCAGCGATCAAAAAGCTACCAGAATCAATCTTTTCCTTCTTCAACCTTTAATTTTTTAACGAGCTTGGGATATTGTCCCTCAGTAATACATTCTTTTTTGATGACAACTTTCTTGATATCCTGTCTTGAAGGCAGATCAAACATGACATCGATCATTATTTTTTCCAAAATGGAACGCAAACCTCTGGCTCCGGCTCCGAGCTTTCTGGTGGCCTGAGCAATTGCATAAAATGCATCTTCGGTGAACTCCAATTTAACATCGTCCAATTCAAAAATAAGCTCGTATTGTTTGGCCAGTGCATTTTTTGGTTTGGTGAGAATAGTGATCAAAGTTTCATCATCAAGATCGTGCAAAGGGGCAATTACCGGTATTCTACCGACAAATTCGGGAATAAGTCCATATTTCAACAGATCCTCGGGCTGAATTTCCTTTAGAATATCCCAATATTTCTTTTCATCCTTCTTTTTGATATCAGCCCCAAAACCAAGGTTGCCTTTGCCTGTTCTTTTTTCGATGATATCTGTAATTCCCGAAAACGCACCTCCGCAAATAAAAAGAATATTGGTGGTATCTACCTGGATGAAGTTTTGTTGGGGATGTTTTCTGCCACCCTTCGGGGGAACTGAAGCCACTGTCCCTTCAAGAATTTTAAGCAGAGATTGTTGTACACCTTCACCGGCCACATCCCTGGTAATGGAGGGATTCTCCGATCGTCGGGCCAACTTGTCTATCTCATCAATATAAACTATACCTTTTTGTGCCTTTTCCACATCGTGATCCGCATTCTGCAGAAGATGAAGAATAATATTCTCTACATCTTCTCCTACATATCCAGCTTCGGTAAGATTGGTGGCATCAGCTATGGCAAAGGGAACATCAAGAATTCTTGCCAGAGTTTGAGCAAGGAGAGTTTTTCCACTGCCGGTGGGTCCGATGAGAAGTACATTGGATTTTTGCAACTCAACATCTTCTTCATCATCTTCTTCAATTTCTTCCTTGGAATTCTGGGATTTTTCCAGAATTTCAACTCTTTTATAGTGGTTATATACAGCAACCGACAGAATTTTTTTTGCTTTCTCCTGACCAATTATATATTCGTCGAGAATGCTTCTTATTTCTTTAGGAGCAGGGAGAGAATCCCTTTTTATGTTCTGCTCTTCTTTCTGGGTGAGATCATCTTCTACAATTTCAGTACACAGATGTACACATTCTTCACATATGTAAACATTGGGACCGGCAATTATTCGCTCAACGTTGCGTACCGACTTATGGCAAAATGAGCAGTGTACAGATTCATCAGAAGTTATACTCGAAGTAGAATCCATCTATTTCTCCTTGGTTTCCTTGTCACTTCCGGGATTCATTACCTCGTCAACAACTCCGTATTTGAAGGAATCTTCGGCTGTAAGATAATAATCTCTGTCCGTATCCTTCTGAACCTTGTCGACAGGCTGTCCTGTATGCAAAGAAATTATATTGTTCAATTTTTTTCTGATTTTCAAAATTTCTCTGGCCTGTATATCTATATCAGAAGCCTGTCCGGAGAAACCTCCCAGAGGTTGATGCAACATAATTCTGGAATTTGGCAAAGCATAGCGTTTTCCGGAAGCTCCAGCAGCAAGCAAAATTGCTGCCATTGATGCGGCTTGACCAATACAGATAGTATTTATATCGCATTTTACATACTGCATTGTATCGTAAATGGCCAACCCTGAAGTAACTACTCCTCCCGGAGAATTAATATATAGCATAATGTCTTTTTCAGGATCTTCCGACTCAAGATACAACATCTGAGCAATAATAAGATTTGATATTTCATCCCTTACTTCTGTTCCGAGAAAAATTATTCTGTCTTTGAGCAATCTGGAATAAATATCCCAACCTCTTTCGCCTCTATGTGTCTGCTCAATAACTGTAGGTATAATTGTCATATTAAATTCCTTGAAATGTAAAAATTCTGATTAACCGGTCAATTTAAAATTCAGACTGGAAAATCGATATGATAGTTTGGAAAACCTGATCCAAAACTACCCTCCATTGTCAAAACTATAATAACTATTTTCTAAAAAGCAAAGAAAGATTAATTGTCAGGAATTCAGTCTGAATTATTCTTTTGTTTCTTCAGTTTCTTCAATATCATCATTTTTTTCTGTGTCGGTTTCTTCTTCATTGGCTTGGTCTTGAACTTCGGGGAACTCATCCACTTCTTCTTCTTTTATGGTTGATTTATTTTTAAGCAAATCCAGAGTTTTTTGCATTTTTATGTAATATTCAAGGTTTTCCTTGTTTTTCTCATCTTGGTAATCAGCCTTTATCCTGTCAATATTCTTTTCTGATTCTTCAGCCAGTTCATTGTATTTTGCTTCAAAATCTTCTTCAGTAACTTCAATATTTTCTTTTTTGGCCACAGTTTCCAGAATCAGATTGTTTTTAATATCAACAGCTGCTTGATCTTGATATTTTTCGACCAATGTATCTGCATATTGACCTATTTGATCATAAGGCATTCCCATACTCATCAAAGTTTGATTGACTTTCATCTCAGCTTGTCTTTTGATCAGGGCAGGACCTACTTCAAATTCATTTTCTGCAAGAATATTTTTGAGCAATTCTTTTTCGAGCAAGGTGTTTGACTGATTTTCATTTCTTTTTTTCAATTTTTCGGAAATTTTTTCTTTGAGTTCGTCAAAAGTATCAGCCAACCCGGTATCTTTGGCAAAATCATCGTCAAGTTCAGGAGTTTTAACTGAAGTTACTTTGTTAATATCAACAAAAATTTCAACTTCTTTGCCGCTGTAAATACCACCATCATCACCAAATTTATGATTTATTTCAATATCATCCATTTCTGAAATCTCTTTGCCATTCAATTCTTCCAGAACAAAATAAGGAATAATATCTTCATCAGCGGGCTCATCGCCTACAGCTATTTCAACATTTTTAGTATAAGGTTCACCTTCAATCCGAGCCATTATATCCATGGATACAAGATCTCCATCTTTCAACTCACCTTCATCGAGAGTAACAGCTGCCGAATACTGATCTTGCAACTTGTTTATTTCTTTATTGATTTCTTCTTCATCAACGGGAACTACGTATTTGACAAGATCATAACCGGAATAATTTTCCAACTGTACCTCGGGGATTATTTCGACTTTGGCTGAGAAATCCAGGGGTTTGCCTTCTTCTACGGATTCATATTCAATTTCCCAATCTTCCGGTTTACTTGCCGGCTTGATTTCTTCTTCATTTTTGAGGATCTCAACAACAGTTTCCCGGGTCAATTCACTGGAAAGATCTTTTTCAACATGTTTCTTAAACATCTTGGAAACAAGGGATCTGGGAACTTTACCCCTACGAAATCCTTTTATACTCACACTTTTGGAAATTTCTTTATAAGTTTCATCAAATTTATCTTTTATTTTTTCCCAAGGCACATTTCCTTCAATCTTTTTATAAATTGAATTGATATCTTCAATTTTATAATTCTTTTCAGTTTTAGCCATTATAGTTCCTTTCTAACAAAAATTCCTAGTTTGATAGTTTTAATCTCTTTGTTTTTTATTTCTAAGCTGAAAATAACCTTGAAACCTGACTTTCTATTCTTCAGATTTACAGAAATTTAAAACCCAATTCACAATAGGGGTTTCTGCGGAAATTCCATAACAATAACAAACAAATAAAAGCAAGTTAGTTTTAATATTTCAGGCAATATTTCCCTAAAAAACAGATACGGGTGGAATAAATAGTTCCTGAAAGGTGGATAATCCATTATGGAAAGTGAATGTCAAGCAATTTCTTGTAACTTGGGATAGAACTACCTGGTTCCCGTCTCAGAAGTGGTTTTTTTGGATGGGGAAGAAGTTTGTCTCAGATGCGCGAAATAACTTAGCAGACATAGTTGCCACCATATCAAGAAGTTACGACAAAATTGATCAGGTGAAATTCCGTTGCCGGACAATGACATCCATTTTTGGAATGGGAACTACCTGACACCTTGCCCTTTAGGATGGAAAACCAGTTTTTATTTTGTAACTGCTCCCGGCTTTTCTTGTAAATCATCTTGAAAATTTAATTGGGTCCTATATAAGGATGGAGTTATTGTTCTTTCCCAAACAGATGATTGTGTTTGTTTTTTATCTGTTTTCCCAAACAAAATTTCAAAAAAATTATTTTTCAGGGTCCAACTCTGATTTGAAAAAAAGGAGATAGAATATGAAATTATGCGTTATAGGAACAGGTTATGTCGGGCTGGTTGCCGGGGCAGCATTTTCTGATTTCGGTAATCATGTTGATTGTGTAGATATCGACAAAGGAAAAATAGATTTGCTCAACGACGGCATAATACCTATTTATGAACCTGGTCTTAAAAGAATAGTTGACCGCAACGTTAAAAAAAATCGTCTCCGCTTTACTACCAACCTTGGCAAAGCAGTAAAAGGCAAAGAAATTATTTTCATGGCAGTTGGAACCCCCATGGGTGAAGATGGTAATGCTGATCTTTCCTATTTGCTCAAAGCTGCTGAAATGGTAGCTGAAAACCTCAACGGCCCGGTAATAATGGTGAATAAAAGTACTGTACCTGTTGGCACCTGTTCTCGCATGCAAAAATTCATGGACGAAAAAAGCAAGGTAAAGGTAGAAGTCATCTCCAATCCCGAATTTTTGAAAGAAGGTGACGCTGTTTCAGATTTCATGAAACCCGAGAGAGTAATTATCGGAACCGAAAAAGAAGAAATTCGCAAAACTATGCATGAACTGTATTCTCCCTTTGTCCGCAGCCGGGATCGAGTTCTTTTCATGGATCCTCCTTCGGCTGAACTCACCAAATACGCCTCCAATGCATTTCTGGCTACCAGGATTTCCTTTATGAACGACCTCTCCCGACTTTGTGATCAAGTGGGAGCCGATGTGGAGTTTGTCCGCAAGGGTATGGGATCAGATTCCAGAATTGGTCCAAAATTTCTCTATCCTGGAATCGGATACGGTGGCAGCTGTTTTCCCAAAGACATTAGTGCTATCAGACACTTGGCCAATATAAATAAAACTCCATTGAAAATTGTAAATGCTACCCACAAGATCAATGAAGAACAAAAGGTGTTGATGGTTGAAAAAATGAAACAACATTTTGGCAAACTCGAAGGGCTCAAAGTCGGGGTTCTCGGTTTGTCCTTCAAACCCAAAACTGATGATATCCGGGAAGCTCCCGCTCATAAAATAGTTGATTATCTTATTCAAGAAGGAGCCCAGATTCAAGCTTTCGATCCCGTTGCCATGGATAATTTCAAAAATCAGCATCCGGGAGGAGAAAATCTTGTTTACTGTAAAGATCTCTATCAAACAGCCACCGGTACAGATGCACTTATTCTCTGTACCGAATGGCATGAATTCCAAAGACCCGATTTCTCCCGTATAAAAAAACTCATGCGAGGCACAGTTTTGTTTGACGGACGTAATACCTGGTCTCGCAAAGAAATAAATAATAATAATTTTCATCTTTATTCAATAGGACGACCCGTTATTAATCCTTAATTAAAAACTTTTTTAGAATCTATTCCCCGAATTTTATCATTCGGGATTAAGGCAGATACCAGTTATGACAGATTCAACCCAAATCAGAACAAGAATTGCACCCAGTCCAACCGGCGATCCCCATGTAGGAACAGCCTATATTGCCCTTTTCAACTACGTGTTTACAAAAAAGAGCCAGGGTAAATTCATTTTGCGCATTGAAGATACTGATCGTACCCGGGCTCGTCGTGATTCTGAAAAAGCAATCATGGAATCCCTGCAATGGTTGGGACTCAACTGGGATGAAGGTCCTGAAAAAGGTGGTCCTTACGGACCTTATCGGCAAAGTGAACGTAAAGAGATCTATCAGGAACATGCTCTCAAACTACTGGAAAAAGGAGAAGCCTACCGCTGTTTTTGCACCCCTGCAAGGTTGGCCGAACTCAGAAAACACAATAAAGGCCGCGGTACTGGATATGATGGTAAATGCCGAAATATCAGTCCTGAAGAATCACAAAAAAAATCTGATGCCGGAGAACCGTTCACTCTGAGACTCAAAATGAAAACCGAAGGGGACAGCGTATTTACTGATGAACTTCGGGGTCAAGTCACCCGTCCTTACAGCGAACTGGATGATCAAATCATTCTCAAAAGTGACGGCTATCCAACTTATCACCTGGCAAATGTTGTAGACGATCACCTCATGAAAATTACCCATGTGATCAGAGCTGAAGAATGGATTCCTTCCACTCCCAAACACGTAAGATTGTACGATGCTTTTGGCTGGCAACAACCTAAATGGATTCACATGCCTCTTTTGCGCAACAAGGATAAAAACAAAACCAAAATCTCCAAAAGGAAAAACCCGGTGAGTTTGATCTATTATAAAGAAGCCGGTTTTCTGGCTTCCGCCCTGGTTAATTTTTTAGCACTTATGGGTTTTAACTACGGGGACGATATTGAAAAATTCACCGTTGACGAAATGGTGGGAAGATTCTCTTTTGAAAAGATCAGCCTTGGAGGTCCCGTTTTTGACGTAGATAAATTGAAATGGCTCAATGGCCTTTATATCAGGGAAATGGATGAAAATAAACTGCTGGATTCCATTCAGGAATTATGGCTTAATCGTGACTATTTCAAACAACTCATCCCCCATGTCCAGAAAAGAATGAATAATCTCAATGATTTCATTGGTAAAACCCATTTTTTCTTTACTTCTTTTCTTGATTATAAAACTAAAGATGGCAAAAGGCTTGTTCCCAAGAGCAGAGATCCAAAAGAAATGGTAAAATTATTCAATGAAATCGCTGAAAAAATAGATGGATTGGAATCCTTTACCATTGCCAATCTTGAACGAATGCTCAGAACTCTCACTGAGGAAAAAGAATGGAAAATAAAAGAAGTTTTCATGCCGGTGAGAATTGCTATTTCAGGTCAAAAGGCATCCCCTCCGCTTTTTGAATCAATGCATCTGCTGGGCAAGGAAAGATTGAGAGCCCGTTTGCGGGAAGCTGCCAATTTTGTAGAAAAAAGACCTACTTATTTTCGCTGATTTTCAAGGTATGATTTTTATAAATTAGAAAGACCAAAGCTGATCCCATCATCAACAGAGAAATAAAAGCCGATGTGCTCAATAATACAGGTGTATCCGAGGGAAAATGCAAAAATTCCGCCAATCGAGGCCAAGTTGTTTTAAACACAAAACCTCTACTCTCATCTCCCCTGAATATTTCAATTACAAATCTCAAAAATCCATACCAAAGCAGATAAAAGGCTGCCAATTGACCATGGTATCTTTTGTGTTTTTTAAAAAGATAGAGAAAAACAAATATTAGCAAATTAGCAAATATTTCAAAAAGTTGAGTGGGATAAAGAGGAGGAGTACGGGTGTGGAGAGCCGGATTCAACTGCATATTGGCCGCCATCTCCCCAAAAGCTGCACTTTCTTTTCCAAACCTTATTCCCAAAGGCAAGTCTGTGGTTTTTCCATAACAGCAACCGGCCATAAAACATCCCATACGACCGAAAATATGGGCAAAGGGCAGTGCCAGTGCCATAATATCAAGCAAAGGAACCAGACGTATCTTTTTACGCAATCCAAAAAGAATTATTAAACCCGTAAGCAGTCCGCCAAAAAATACATAACCTCCATCATGTAAATAAAAGATCTTTTTAAGTGAGGAAAAAGAAGAAAAAAACCTCTGATAATCAACAATGACAAATAAAGCTCTTGCTCCTGCCAATCCGGAAATAATCAGAATTATCAGCAGATCAGTATATTTTTCCTTGTCAAAACCTGTAAGAACAAGTTCTCTTCTCATTAGCCAAATTGCTGCGAATCCTGCCAACAAACCAAAAAATCCATATGTTGGAAAAAAATTAAAAAGTAATGGATGCATTTTACTTCCTCTATTTTAATTCCCGTACCAGAATGGGAAGTTATGAGACCTTTAAATAAAATTCTTTATTTTTTTGCACAATCCGGGAAAATTAAAAAGAAAAAAATTGCTTTATTTGTGTTACACTGTAAGATAATGTAGTAGGAGGTATGTTATGAGTAATAATACTACGAAAACAAACGGTTCCATTCAAGAAAATTCCCTTTCTTACGATAGAAGAGTTCGTCACTACAGTAATTTTCTCAATGAGGTGTTTGATAATGAGATTTGTCAACTTCTGTCAGATTTTGTCGGAGGGAAAAAAGGGGGAAGTGAAATATTGGAATATTAATTCAGGAAGCCTGAATATCAATAGCAAACTCCATAATCAGCGCCGGAATAATCTGTGCTGCAACTTTGCCCCTGAACACATTCTGCAGCACCAGGAGTACATATTTGAAGACAGGTTGTTGAATATACTCCCGCACAAGCCAAACCCGGTTCACATTCAACAGAATCTGTACAATCACTGCCCTCGGTAAGGGTACCTGCGGGAGAATAGCAATAGGGATCGCTGGTTGATATTCCTATATCAATATAACAATGCTCACCGGACTGAGTACAACCTGTATCATCTATAGGATCACAAAAATCCTGTTGGCAGGATGGATCTCCATCACAGTCCGCATCGTCACAATCTACCAATCCATCGCCGTCATCATCGATCCCGTTATCGCAAATTTCTTCTGAATTACTACAAACAGGATCTGAAAAACAATCTTGATCAACACAATCTATATAGCCATCACCGTCATCGTCAATTCCGTTGTCGCAAATTTCCTGAATACAATCTTCAAAATCGGCACAATCAGGATCTGTGCAATCAATATAACCATCGCCGTCATCGTCAATTCCGTTGTCGCAAATTTCCTGAATACAACCTTCAAAATCGGCACAATCAGGATCTTCGCAATCAATTAATCCGTCGCCATCATCATCTGTTTCGTTGTCACAGATTTCAACCAGGCAAAATTCTGAATCGGCACAATCAGGATCTTCACAATCTGTAAATCCATCGCCATCATTATCAAAACCATCATTGCAAATTTCATCTTCAGTATTACAAAGTTGATGATCAAAACAATCCTGGTCTTCACAATCAACAAAACCATCGCCGTCATCATCTGTTTCATTGTCACAGATTTCCTGATATTCACATTCATCAATACAATCAATATCGTCACAATCAACAAAACCATCGCCATCATCATCTATCTCATTGTCACAGATTTCTGAATTGGTATTGTTGGTATTGTTGGTGTTGTTGGTGTTGTTGGTGTTGTTGGTGTTGTTGGTGTTATTGGTATTATTGGTATTATTGGACTGACAAACAGGATCATTAAAACAATCCTGGTCTTCACAATCAACAAAACCATCGCCGTCATCATCTGTTTCGTTGTCACAGATCTCTTGATTGTTGCCTGATCCTGAATCAAAATCACATGCACTTGCAACTAAAATTAAAAATGATGATAAAATAAGAAGGGTTAATTTTTTCATTTTAATTCTCCTGATCTGTTACTTTGTTCCCATCCAGAAAACAAGGTGTTCAACTGAATACGAAATTTTACATCATCTGCTTTTTAGTAACTTCTCGAAATAACAGCTTGGAGTTACTCCGCGCATATGAGGCAAACTTCTTCACCATCCAAAAATACCACTTCTGGGACGGGAACTACTTAATTATTGTCGTCAGTTTCAATTTCTCAATCAATTTTCTGAAAACAAAACCTGTCTAAATTAAAGATTTTTTACAATAACAATTAAATAAAATCCGTTTATTTGAAAGTTATCACATAATTGCATATTTTCAACTGGATGATTTATTTTCTGTTATTATAGTAAGAACTCAAATATAATTTCATTGATCAAATAGTTTCCAATTGGTTCGTTCTTTTAAATATTCGATATTCACTATTCGGTATCATTTTTCAATGTACAAAACACTCATATATATTCATATTTTAAAGAGTTATCATATTACATGAAACAACTTTATTCATTATTATTTCGTCAACGAAAAAAAGTTTTATTTCTGCTGTTTTTGTCCTTGATTCATCTTCTTATCGGACTAATTCTGGCCAGATCAACATTTTTATTTAAAACCAATCTGTTTCTACCGGTATTTCTTGCCTTTTCCCTTGGTTTGCTGTTAACTTTTTTTGAAGATTATGTTTCCCACCCGGTAGCTGAAAATATCAATAAAGAACTGACAGACAAAGCTTTTCTCAAATTTCTCCACCAACCATACAATCAAAGTTCCCTGGAAAAATTAAATTTCAACCTCTCAAATTCACAATGGGCGGCTGAAGCTGCTTTTTCCCTGCTGCGCAGTCTTTTTCGAAGAATCCTGCAATTGGGCGGATTCTCTTTGTATTTACTCTTTCTTGATTGGAGGCTTTTTACTATCCTCTTGGCTTCTTCTCCTCTTGTTTTTCTTCCTGGTTGGATAATGGGTAAAAAATCAAGTGTTTACAGAAAAAATGTATTCAAATACAAAAGCCGGTTGGCCGGATTTTATTCAGAAAGTGCAAATAATCTGGCTACTGTAAAAGCCTATGAAAGCGAGAATTTTTTTCATAAACTTCAAACTTTTAAATTGGAAAAATTTGCCCGAGAAAAAATCAAACACCGTCGTTTTGAATCCCTTAACAAACCTCTATCCCTGCTTGGAATGGTCATTTCTTTCTCTCTTATTTTCTTCACTTCCGCCTATCTGGCAAAAACCGGTGCAATTTCTACTCAAAACAGATTTACCTTTTTTACAATAATGGCTTTACTTTATGCACCTCTTTCAGGATTAAGCCATGATCTTCTAATTATTAAATCAATGATTGGCCAAAATCTTGAATTACCAGACCTGAATATTTCCCCTGCTGAAATTGGTAGCAACAAATCAAAAATAAAAGCAAAAAACCTTTTTAAACTTGATAAAATTTCCTTTTCCTACAATAAAAACAAAATTTTGGATAATTTTTCTCAGACTTTCAGTAAAGGAAATATTTACGCTGTCACCGGTGAAAATGGCAGTGGAAAAACAACTCTTATTCATTTGATTCAAGGTATTATAAAACCTGATCATGGTAAAATCATTGTCGATTCTAAGCCTTGCAATCAAGGAATCAGCAGTGGTTATCTTGATCAACAAGGCAGTGTTTATTGTGATACAATCAAGGCCAATCTTATTTTTGGTCGAGACAGTAAGAATATAATTTATCCATCCATAAATCATTTGCACAATCTGTTTAATCTTCCCCCATTAACTCGTTTTATTGAAAATAAAAATATTTCCGGAGGAGAAAAAAGAAAAATTTCCCTTATAAGATCTTTAATCTCTGCGACATCTTTGCTAATTCTCGATGAACCGGAAGATTCTCTTGATCTTTCAGCAAAAAATGAACTTATTGAAATTCTACATCATAAGCAAAGAGATAAAATTATTATCATCATAACTCACAGTAATAAATTTATGGATTGTGCAGATGAAATTATTAAACTTTCCTGAACCAGAACTGAAAAACACTCTTTTTCTGAAAGTATTGATTCTTTTTGTTTTTACTGTATTTTTTTTCTTTTTTTATTTCATAATCAAATATTACAACCAGGGTTTTTTTACCTATGTTCTGGACGATACCTATATTCATCTTTCCCTGGCTCGAAATTTAATAGATAACTTTACTTGGGGAATCAATCCTCATGTTTTCGGTTCAAGTTCTTCTTCTCCACTATATACCCTTATTCTATCTTTTTTTTATCTCATTTTTCCCGAGCACCATCTTTACCCCTTGATCATTAATTATCTTGCTGGATCTGTATTTCTGCTTATTTTTTTCAATTTTCTCAGGACTTTTTTCACCAAATTCAAAAGTTTATTTTTGCTCTTGTTCATATCTTTTGTGCTTCCGCTTTTGCCACTCGCTTTCACCGGAATGGAGCATATTATACATCTCCTGATTATTTTTCTTTTTATCCAAGAATTCGTTAAGAATAAAAATAATTCTGAACTTCCCAAAATAGATGATTCTGATAAACAAATTAACTATAACTCCCAGCCTATTAACGGAAAATTATTATTTTTATCTTTTATTTCAACCGGATTAAGATATGAATCACTTTTTTTTACCTTTATATTTTCCCTTCTTCTCATAATAAAATACAAGAAATTTAAGTACAGTCTCTACTTTATTTCATCTTTAACTATTCCCATCATTTATGGAATAATTTCAGTTTATAAAGGTTGGTATTTTCTTCCTTCTTCTATTTTAATAAAAAGTACCCTGTTCAGCAACCATCCCGATATTTCTTTTTTCAGCAGAGCCTTTATAAAACTTTTTAAAAACCCGGTATTATCAAGTTTGTTTTTTCTGAACTCAATGGTTGTATTCAAAAATTATCTGCAAAGATCATTTTTTTCTGACAATAACATTATTTCATTACTGTTTATCGGGAACCTGCTTACCCATCTTCAATTTGCTCAAACTGGCTGGTTTTACCGCTATGAAGCATACCTTGTGATCATGGGCATAACCGCCGTCATCTTGCACCTGGATGTCCTTAAAATTAACCATTCGCTACAGGAAAAAATCACCACCAGCATCATTACCATCTTTTTACTATTGACTTTAATGATCAGAGGAGGATTAAGTCATACAGAAGTAAAAACAGCTTCCCATAATATTTTTTCCCAACAGATCCAAATTTCCCACTATTTGGAAAAATTTTATCCATATACTAAAGTTGGACTTAACGATATCGGCGCTCCCTCCTTTTTTTCTAACACAGAAATTTATGATCTTTGGGGAATTGGCAGTTTTGAAATCAGCAAAGAAAAAATTCAAGGAAATTTTAAACAAGAAACCATTAAAAAATTTCTCCTTTCCAAACAAATACCAGTTTTAATTGTTTTCAGAGAATGGTTTCAACCTTACGGGGGAATACCACATCCTTACCGTAGTTTTGCCAAACTGGAAATTACCAACAACTTAATTTGTGGTTCATCTGCTGTTTATTTTTATTCATCGAACAGATCAATTGCCGCCAAAATCAAAAAGAGCCTTATCGCTTTTCAATCTGAGATAAAAGGAAGCGGTAAAATAGTTTTTTTCAATAATCCCAATTAAAGATCTCTATTTTTTAATGTTTCACGTGAAACATTTGAGGTTTCCATGCAAAAAATTAATACTTATATCTCCCCTTTTCTTACAGGTTTTCTTGTTTTTCTTCTTCAGCTGCTTCTGTACAGAGAAAGTTCAATTTCCTTGAGTTCAAATGAGTTGAATCTTGGTTTCTTTTATTTTTTCTGGCTTTCAGGAATGGCGGCCGGAGCAATTTCTTCCTCTAAAATATTTAAAAACGGTAGATTTTTATTATTGCTGGTTTCTTTCCTGTTTGGTTCATTTATCCTTTCTCATTCAAGATCTATTTTTTCCATTTCCGATATATCAAGATTCAGTGGACTTCAATCTTTTTTCCTTATCGCTTTGAGTGTTTTGCCTGCAGCGTATTTTTCCGGAACAATTCTACCTTTATTTTCAAAATTCAAACCAAAATTGCTTATTTCACTTGAAGCAGGTGGATCTCTGCTGGCAGGAGCTGCTTATACTTTCACATGTTTATCTTTTCTCCCTTCATTCTATATTTTTTCTTTCTTTGTTTTTCCTTTGACGATATTTATTCCCTGGTTTTTATGGCCAAAATCCGGGCGTAATAAAATTATTTTCAACGTTTTGAAAGTATTTACCCTGATTTATTCTTTTTATCTGCTCAGTCATTCTCCCCAATCTAATTTTCTTGAACATGAATCCTTTTACAATGAGAATGGTCTTACCACAATTTCTGAATCAAAAAATGGCAATCTCACTTTATTGCATAACAATTCCCTTTCTTTTTCCTTTCCGGGTTTCTATTCTGAACCTGCAACTGAATTTTTTTCTTCTCTTCTGTCCCATAAAAAAAATACCAAAACAATTGCAGTTATCGAAGATTTTCCTCTTGCTTATCATCTTTCTTCTATAAAAGACATTAAAGTACTTTTTCTTTGTACTGATTCCAGACCTTTTGAATATATTCTCGAAAAACATTCTAAACAACCTGCAAATCTTATTTTTAAAGAAGGAGATCCTCATTTTCATCTTAAAGATACTGATTTATTGATTTTACCATCTATCTTTCCCTTGACTCTCGAACAACATAAATATATTTCATATGATTTTCTTTCATTGATCTACAAACAACAACCCAACCTGATTTTAGTTTCCGGACTGGATATTCCTGGCTTATATCCCGATTCAACCTTTCTTGAAAATATCTATGTTTTCAAAAAACAACTCGATTCAATAACTAACGGCAAAGCTGTTTTTGCTCTTCTTGATAACTTTTGGATCTATACAAAAAATTCTGACTCAATTCCTGAAAATAAAACAGATTTTAGAAAAATAGGTGCTGATAAAGTTGCTGCTGTGTGGACCGATCCTGAAGTAATTGAAAAACAATTACATGGTTTTTCAAATACCAGGAGTTCTTTGGATGATCCCATTCTTTTCATAAACGCTTTAAAGTTGAACCCAGGTGGAATTTTTGTTGATGCCTTAAAAGGTGTTCATTCTGACAATAAAAATATTTTATTCATAATAACCCCCAAAGTTGTTCTGCCCGTCTTTTTCTCCCTTTTAGTTATTTTACTTTTCTTATTGAGGTTTTTTCGCAGACCCGGAACTGATATAAAACCTGTACAGGCAGGTTTTCTAATATTTTTATCTGGTTTTTCAGCCATAACTTATCAGATTTTTCTCTTATTAAATCTTCAAGTTGGAACCGGATCGATTTTAGTTGATATTGGCTTGATTTCCGGTGCCTTCATGTTCTTTTTCTCTCTTTCATCCCATAAAAAATATCTAGCTTTCAAATCACAATATCAATTGGCCATTACAGCCTTAGTTTTAGCTATTTTTTACCTTTCAACAACCCTGAATATATCAACTTTTAACAATCTGTTCTTCCTTACTGTTTTTTCTTCTTTATCCGGTTTATTTTCTGGATATATTTTTCCTTTATCTTTTTCCTATCTTCAAAATCATCAAAATAACCTTAAATTATTTCTCTTTCTAGATTACTTTGGTTCTGCTCTGGGAGCTTTTCTTTTTGGCTCATTTTTTCTTCCTGCTTTGGGAAAATATTCAGTTTTCAGTGCTCTCAGTATTTCTCTTTTTCTCACTGGTATCTGTTTTTTCATCACCTTTGGTATTAAAACCAGGGTTTCTCCTTTGCGAGCAAGATCTTTTCCTTTTTATCTGCCCCATTATATTATAATTCCAATTTTTGCTGCTGTATTACTTTCCGGAACTTTCATCTCCTCTCAATCCTCA
>JAWLEA010000170.1:0-5959 GCA_041686345.1 Polyangia bacterium
CTTTTCTTGATAAAGAAGAACTTGATGGCCACAAAATAATCGAGCAACACCTTAATCTAAAAGGAATATGTAAAAATTGCCGGAAGGATTGAAACCATGCCGGAACTTCCTGAAGTACAAACTATTATCAACGAACTTTCTCCGATCATTATCGGTAAAAATTTGGTAAAAATAGAAGAATTCAGAAAAAATACTCTAATCAACCAACAAAACAAATCATCTTTGGGGCAAATCAAATCTATTTTCAGACGGGGAAAATATATAATCATCACTACAGAACTGAAATTGCAAATCATCATTCATCTGCGCATGACCGGAAAATTAATCTACACTGAAAATCCAACTTCCTCTTCTTCCCATATGAGAGCTCATCTGATTTTTTCCGATTACACCAAATTGATTTTTGATGATGTCAGAACTTTCGGTCAAATAACCATTGCTCCCTTGAATCAAAAAATTAAAAGCCTGGAAATACTTGGAGTGGAACCATTGTCTAATAACTTCTCTCCTGATTATCTATGGCAACAGTTCAGAAAAAGAAAAGCTCCAATCAAAAACATACTTTTAAATCAAACTATTATCGCCGGACTGGGCAATATTTATGTTAATGAAATTCTTTTTGCATGCAAAATTCATCCCGGTGTCCCCGCTAACAACTTGAACAGAGAACAAATTGGAGCGATTGTATCAAATACCGTCAAAATATTGAAAAAAGCTATTATATACAATGGAACAACAATTTCAGATTACAAAAGAGTTGATAACAAAGGAGGAGAATTTCAAAATTTTCTCAAAATATATCAAAAAACCAGATGCCCCGAATGTGGAAATACAGTTTCAAGAATAAAACAAGCCGGCAGATCGACTTTTTTTTGCCTTTCTTGCCAAAATAATACCCAAAAGACTTTAAAATCTTAAAATAATGGTTAACCTGATCCTATTAGACAAATTACAACTTTGGAACCAGAATATATTCAAAGTTAAAATTATTTTGGAAACTAAAAGGATTTTATCATGAAAGCTGTAGAAATTAAAAATGGAATATATTGGGTTGGGGCAATTGACTGGGATCTGAGAAACTTTCATGGATACAAAACCCAACGTGGTTCTTCTTACAATTCATACCTGATTATAGACGACAAAATCACTCTGATTGATAATGTAAAAAGTTATTTTTTTAAGGAGCAGTTGCAAAGAATTTCCACTATTGTCGATCCTGCTAAAATCGACTACATAATCCAAAACCACATAGAAATGGATCACAGTGGTTCTTTACCTCTGATCATGAAGCATTGTCCCAATGCTCAGATTTTTGCATCCCCAAAAGGGGTTGAAGGAATTCCGCTTCACTACGGCGATAACCTGAACCTTAAACCGGTAAAATCAGGTTCATCCCTTAACTTGGGCAAGCGAACTCTTAATTTTGTACAAACTCCAATGGTGCACTGGCCTGACAATATGGTTTCCTATTGTCCCGAAGAAAAAATTCTTTTTTCCAATGACGCCTTCGGTCAACACATCAGTTCTTCAGAAAGATTTGATGATGAATATCCCTTCAATATCACCATGCACGAAGCAGGTAAATATTACGCCAACATAGTCTTGCCTTACGGAGCAATGGTACAAAAGGCCTTGAAATCAGTTAACCAGCTCGAATTTGAAATAATCTGTCCCAGCCATGGTTTGATGTGGCGTTCACATATTTCCGAAATCATTGACCAATATAAAAAATGGAGCAAAAATGAAGTAGTCAACAAAGCTCTGGTCATTTATGATTCCATGTGGGGTTCCACCAGTAAAATTGCCGATACTCTTCAGGAAGTTTTTGAAGAAAGCAAATTTTCTATTCGCAAAATGAATCTGCAACATAACCATATTTCAGACATCATGACCGAAGTACTGGAAGCCAAAATTATCTGTGTGGGCTCTCCAACCCTCAATAACAACATGATGCCGACGGTCAGTGCCTTTTTAACCTACTTCAAAGGACTCGCTCCCAAAAACAGAATAGGCCTGGCTTTTGGTTCTTACGGCTGGGGTGGACAAAGCACCGTCCAGGTAGAAAAGGAGTTAAAATCATGCGGTTTTGATCTCCTTGAAACCATCAGGCACCAATATGTTCCAACCAGTAGCGATCTTGCAGCCATAAAAACTAAAATAAAAAATCAAATCAAAGAACTTTAACCGACTAGTTCTAACTAGTTTCCATCCCAAAAAGGAAGGTCATCGTCTGAATGCGGAATTTCACCTCATCTGCTTTGTCGTAACTGCTTGAAATAGTGTCAACTATGTCGGCACAGTTACTCCGCACATCTGAGGCAAACTTCTCATTCAGTCAAAAGCCCCCATTCTGGGATGGAAACTAACTAGTTCCCTAAGTTCACATCTTAAAAAAGGAGTAACGAATGTTATCAAAATCTTTAGAACAAGCAATTAACGAACAAATCAACAAAGAGCTTTTTTCTGAATATATATACTTTTCAATGGCAGCCTATCTAGCTTCCATCGGACTTGAAGGAATGGAACATTTTTTCATTGTTCAGGCTCAGGAAGAGCATTTTCATGCCATGAAGATGTATGATTTCATTAATGAAAGAGGCGGTCGAGTCAAATTGGAGCAAATAGACAAACCCCAATTTGAGTTCAAATCCCCAATAGATATTTTTGAAATCGCTCTCAGTCACGAAAAGTTTATCTCAAAATCAATAAATGAACTCATGGATCTGGCCATCAAGGAAAACGATCACGCTACTAAAAGTTTCCTCAACTGGTATGTTGATGAACAGGTTGAAGAAGAAGACACCATGGACACCATTCTCAACAAATTGAAATTGATCAATGGTCAAGGACAAGGGCTTCTTAACTTGGACAAAGAACTCGGTGCCAGAACCTTTATTCCCGAGGAAGAATAATTTTACTTTGAAAGGTAAATGTTATGGATAATAACAAAGATAAAATTCTCGAAATTTTGAAAGAAAGCGAAAAACCTCTTAAAAAAAGTGAAATAGCTGAAATGAGTAACCTCGACAAAAAAGAGGTAAATAAATTGATGAATCAACTTAAAAAGGAAGAAACCATAGTTTCCCCCAAACGTTGCTACTGGGAGGCTAAATAGTTCTAAATAGTTCTTTTTTTTTTAACTTTTTCCATCTCGGAGGCAGAGTTTTCAAACGCGTCTGTTTCGAGATGGGAACCAACCAGTTCCAACCCCCCAAAGAAGGAGTATCTTATGCAAAAATATGTATGTGATGTATGTGGCTATATTTACGATCCAGCCGAACACGACAATGTCCCCTTTGCCGATCTTGACGATGATTATGTCTGCCCCAAGTGCGGTGTAGGCAAAGACATGTTCAGTCCAATTGATGACTAATCTCCTTTCCAGATAAAATCATTCCAAGAAGGCTGTGTTACAATTTGCACAGCTTTCTTTTCTTCCTTCCTCTCTTCTCCAATCCAAAATTCTGCTATCAACCCCTAAGTTTTATTATCCCCTTCTCTTATAATATTCTTTCTTAATTATTTTATCTTTTTACTTGCAAGCTCTTTGCAGGACAAGCTTCAACACACTCAAAACATCTGGCACAACTTTGAGCTTCAGAGGAATTTTTCTTTTTCTCCAGATAAAGACTGTATTCAGAATTATAACTTGAAACATAACAGGCTTCATCACACTTGCCACATTGAGCACAAATATCTGGATCCTTTTTTATTTTAAAAAGGCTGAATTTGTTTAAAAATCCACTGATCCAGGAAATTGGACATCCAAATTTATAATATTGAAGCTCCATGGCTTTTTTCTTATCTGGATTTCTTCTGATCAAGGCTTCCATCAACAATCCCATGGGACACATCCAGCGGCAGAAAATCTTACCAAGAAAGATGCCCAAAACAGAACCAAAAATAAAAATCCAGAATATCTGGATTTTGAAATAAATAATCAGAAATAAAACAATTACAGAAAAGCCGATTTGTATTTTTTTGCGATTTGAAATTATCTTCATGATTTTTTGTTTGAACCAATAACAGCAGTCTGGTTCAATTCTCCAAAAACAAAAGGAGCCGAAAAAGGAAAAGATCCTTTCCGGCTCCGAAAGTTGAAAGTTGATTAAAAAAACTACATTGCTTTTTTCAAGAGTTTTTCATAATCACTTTTTTGGCGGGCACCAATCAAAGACCCCACAGGTTTTCCATTCTTGAAAACAGCAACAGTAGGGATACTTCTAACCCCATACTTGGTAGCAGTTTTGGGATTGTCCTGAACATCCAGCTTAACAACTTTTGCTTTACCTGAATACTCTTTCCCCAGTTTTTCAATTGTAGGACCAACCATACGACAAGGACCGCACCAGGGTGCCCAGAAATCAACCAGAACAGGCATTGTGGATTTGAGTACTTCTTTGTTAAAATTTGCATCAGTTACATTATTAGCCATTTTATTACTCCTTTGTAAAAATAGTTCAATTGTTCCCATCTCCAAAGTAAAAGTCATCGTCCGGTGATGGAAACCAGATAAAAATTAAATAAATTCTATACTTTAAAATCTTTTCCCATAAATTCTGTTTCAATTATTTCGGTATGATATAGAGAGCCTTTGAAGCCAACAACTCGTTCAATTTCTTTGCCTTTTTTAAAATAAACCACCGTAGGTGTTCCTCTTACTCTCAATTTGCGTCCGGTTTGGGGAGCATCAGCCACGTTACACTGGGCAATTTTTACTTTGCCATGATATTTTTTAGCCAAACCTGAAATTATCGGAGCCAACTGTTTACAGGGAGTACACCCAGGCCCCCATAAATCAAGAAGAACCGGCAAATCGGAATTTTGAACTTCTTCTTTGAAATTACTGTCATCCACCGCAACAGGAATAGCTCTCTCATCCTGTTCCAGACCAAGTATTTTTTTTATCCACGACATAAATATCTCCTTGGCTTCTTTGTTTTTTCGCTGGTTACCATGACCACTGAAAACAACTTTGAAGCTGTTAGATTATATTGATAACTTCCATTGAACAACCGGGTGTCCTCAGGTTAATATCCAACTGTTCAAAAATCCGACACCCGGAATGTTGGCTGCCTTTATACAAAGCATTTAATATGCCAGCTCCAAGTACAAGCTGCATAAATTTGAAAACATGTTGTAACCCCTTGTTTATAATGAGTCTCATTTTAAATTTTATTTTCAGGGAGGTATTTATATAGAATTATATTGAGTTAACTGCATCATGGCAAAAACATAACGCAACACAATGTTACACAGCAAAACATTGTGCAACATAATGCAGCGCCGCAAAACTAATACTGCATTTCCCTGGAGCCTGACCCTTGATAGATTATTCAATCGCTTTTCTTTGCTTTTTGAAAACAAGATCATAAATAGAATTTTTAAGTCTTTTTGCCATCACCCGAAGATTATCAAAAATGGCTCGATCATTCATGATTCCGCTGATTGTCCCATTGCGTCCCTGGAGTTTATTCTGAATTACAGTTGTATATGTCTTCAGAGAAGAAATGATTGTTTTTATGTTATTGATATTTTTCTTTAATCTTTTGATCTTTGCTTGTAAATCTTTTAAGGGCCACTGCTTTAGTTTGTGTTCGATCAAAGCCATTTTTTTATCAGTGATTTCCGTTTGTTTCCCTGTTTTATTACCCAGAGCCACTATTCTTCCGGGAAAAGAATAATTCTGGTCCAATTTGGAAAGAGTCAACAACGCTTGTGGTATAACTAGATTTTCCAAAGAATTAAGCAAAGATTCAATCAACGGGAGCATCTGTTTTTCATATTTTTCTGCCAATTTGGTGAACTTCTTGAATTTTTCCCTGGAATCAGTCCATTGTTCTTCAATATCTTCCCACATTTTTATGTTAGTAACCAGGGTTGCAAAAGTGATTTTCAAAATACGATCCAATTTTGAGGGATCTACTCCCTTGACGATATCCCCTTGTCTTATTCTACG